>JANYKY010000417.1 GCA_025357975.1 Gemmatimonadaceae bacterium | reverse complement strand
CTTATCTAAAGCGGGCCTCGGTGTGCCTGTTGTCCTGTTCACGTATCTGAACCCGCTGATGTCCGGTGGGAACGACGTCCTCAAACGAGCATCGAGCGCGGGAGTCGATGGTATACTCCTAACGGACCTTCCGGTTGGAGCAGATCCTGAACGCGAGAAATGGCTTGGCGATTCTGACCTGGCCTTCATCAGACTCGTCGCTCCGACAACTCCGGTTGCCAGAATGGAGGACATAGGCCGCAACGGCTCGGGCTTTGTTTATCTGATCAGCCGCCTCGGAGTTACTGGCGCACAGAGCAGTCTCTCGGCGGATCTGGCGGGCAGTACGAGCCGGCTTCGAAGCGCTACTGACCTTCCAATCTGTGTTGGCTTCGGTATTTCCAACGGCGAACAGGCACGCTCGGCAGCGGCAGCAGCTGACGGGGTGGTGGTTGGGAGCGCACTGGTCAAAGCGGCCGCGGACAACGTTGCCTCTGCGCTCTCGCTAACTCGCGGTCTGCGCTCCGCGCTCGATAGCTGATCCATGGAGCTCACCTTTGTCGTCAAGCTGGAGGCAATGCGCTTTCATACGTGTATCGGGGCGCTTCCACATGAGGCTGAAATCGCGCAGTCACTAGAGGTCGATCTATCGGCTTTTGTCGCCCGTGATGAGACTGCGAGAGGAAGCGAGGGAATAGTTGACTATCGCAACCTTTATGACGTCGTTGCCACAATCGTGGGTCACGGTCACATAATGTATCTCGAGGACCTTGTCGCCCAGATCGCGAGCGAAACGGTAGGCATACCGGGCGTGATGAGAGTGATCGTGAGCGCCCGCAAGCCTCAGGTTGCGTTGCACGGACCGCTCGCACACGCGCAAGTCACGGTCGAGCGCGCGAGGAATGGCTGACACCGCCTACATTTCGCTTGGTTCCAACCTGGGTGACCGCGACGCGATACTTTCGCGCGCACGTACGGCTATCAGTGAGATCGACGGCGTCGAGGTGATCCAGGCCACACAAGTCGAAGAGACCGACCCAGTCGGACCGATTGCCCAAGGCCGCTTCCTGAACCAGATGCTGGCAGTTTCAACTAAGCTTTCACCTCATGAACTCCTGACGGCCCTGCAAGGAATCGAGCATTTCGAGGGCCGGGAGCGAACGGCTCGCTGGGGACCACGCACACTCGACCTGGATATCGTGATGATTGATAATGTGGAGATGTCAGATGAGGTGCTTACGGTTCCGCACCCTGAAATTCCCAACAGGGACTTCTGGCAGCGCGAACTCGAAGAGCTGAGGGGAGCGCGCAATGGCCGCTGAAGATGCATCCCAGCGCCGGCTGACTTTGCGCGACCTTGGGAAACTGAAGCGTGAAGGCACCAAGCTCGTTGTCGTAACAGCGTACGATGTGCTGTTCGCGAGGCTCGTCGATGCCGCGGGGGTCGATGTCGTATTGGTCGGCGATTCGCTTGGCAACGTCGTGGCGGGATTCGACACGACGCTTCGAGTGACCCTCGATCACATGATCTATCACGGAGCCGCTGTTCGTCGCGGAGTGCGCCGTGCAATTCTCGTGGTGGACATGCCGTTTCTCTCGTATCAGGCGAGCGAAGAGTCAGCGGTGATCAACTGCGGGCATGTGATGCAGCAAACCGGCGCAGACGCTATCAAGGTCGAAGGCGGTAGCGCAGAAATCGTGAAGACTGTCGCGCGATTGACGAGGATTGGAATTCCCGTCTTCGCGCATCTCGGCTTTACTCCGCAATCAGTTCGAACCATCGGCATGCGCGTGCAGGGAAGGGAAAAGAGCGACGCGGATAGAATGGTGGAAGAAGCGCATGCGCTCGAGGATGCAGGAGCCTTCGCGCTGGTGCTGGAGCTCATCCCCTCGGAGCTCGCTGAACGTATAACTGCGGCACTTTCAATCCCGACAATCGGTATTGGGGCTGGCCCTCATTGTGACGGACAGGTGCTTGTCCTGCCTGATCTGCTCGGATTGAACGAGGGGTTCGCACCGAAATTTCTGAAGAAGTACGCGGACATTGGCGCCTCAGTCAAAGAAGCAGTTCGGACGTTTGGAGACGAAGTGAGATCTGGCGCCTATCCAGATGCAGAACACAGCAACTGACATGGTTGTTGCGACCACCATCACAGGCGTCCGTGAGTCGGTCGCGAACGCGCGCGCAATGGGCTCGACCATTGGTTTCGTACCCACCATGGGAGCGCTCCACAAGGGTCATCTCAGCCTGGTCGAGCGCGCACGAAAAGAATCGTCGTTCACCGTGATGAGCATATTCGTCAATCCACTCCAGTTCGCACCCACCGAAGATCTCGCGAAGTATCCGCGTCCGGTCGAAGACGATGAGCGGATGGCGCGAGAGTCCGGAGTCGACCTGCTGTTTCGTCCAGCGGTCGAAGACATGTATCCCGGCAAGCGCGAGGTCACTGTAGCGGCCGGCGAGATTGCCAGCGAGTGGGAAGGATCGAGCCGCCCCGGCCACTTCGACGGCGTACTGACTGTGGTTGCCAAACTGTTCAACATCGTTCAGCCTGACATCACCGTGTTCGGCCGCAAGGATCTGCAACAGGCGGCACTGGTTGCCGCAATGATACATGATCTCAATATGCCTGTTCGAATGATCATCGCACCGATTGTGCGCGAGGGAGACGGGCTCGCCCTCTCCAGCCGCAACCGCTATCTGAGCGATGACGACAGACGCTCGGCCCTTTCACTACACTCTGCACTGCAGGAGATACGCAGGGCATTCGCAAGAGGAGTTACGAGCACAGTAGAGCTCGAGCAAATCGGCCGAAGTGTGCTCGATCTCACTCCCAACGTCAGACTGGATTATCTAGCCGTGGTGTCCCCGACCTCGCTGGCACGCAACGACGACGTATCGAAGACGTCCGCGGCAATAGTCGCTGCCCGCGTTGGCTCAACGCGCCTGATTGACAACATGACCATCGGGGGCGACGATGAAAACTGACGCCAATGGAATGCCGCTCTGGGCATGCGTCGGAGAAAAGCGCCTTGAGCATATTGCCCGGGTCACATCGCTACTGAGAGCGTGGGCAGCGGCGATGCGCCTCTCCCCGGACGAGGCAAATGCATGGACCGATGCCGGCGTCTGGCACGATTCGTTGCGGGATGCTTCTGAAGCAAAGTTGCGAAAGATCACCGGCGACATGGAGATGCCAGCGGCGCTGCTGCATGGACCGGCGGCCGCGGTTACACTGGCCAAAGAAGGCGAGAAAAGAAAAGGAGTGCTCGACGCGATTCGGTATCACACCGTCGGGTCTGCGAACTGGGATCGAACGGGGAAGGCGCTGTACATGGCCGACTACCTGGAGCCGGGTAGAAAGTTTTCGCGGGAAGACCGGAATTTTCTCGCGGCGCAAGTTCCCACTTCTTTCGATTCCGTGTTTCGGCAGGTGGTTCGGTTCAGGCTCGACTGGTCCGTGCGCGAAGGCAACCACATATATCCTGAAACTGTCGAGCTTTGGAATAGTCTTCGGTGAAGATTGGGAGATGGATCCTGCTCGCGCTTGTAACCGGGGGCGTGGGTTACATCGCGTTTCGAAAGCTCGTGCACCGCGACCTGATACTGACTGCTCCTGTCGCCGGAAGTTCGGACGCGAGTGCTCCGCCGGGAGTGCGGATAAAGGTCGAAGTCCTGAACGCCACGCTGACAAAAGGGCTGG
>JANYKY010000487.1 GCA_025357975.1 Gemmatimonadaceae bacterium | reverse complement strand
TGCACGAACACGCGCGACAACTCGCTGCTAAGAGTCGCACGCGACTTGTCAGCAGGCGCAATCGAGCTATCCAGTGAGACGGCGAGTTTGAGCGTCACCCAGGGACGGTCAGAGGAGAAAGAATTGAGAAACGCGGCATTGAGCTCGCTACCTTCTTCCTCACAAACACCAACGTCGACCCTGATGCCCGCTGCACGGAGTTTTTCAGCACCTCCGGACGCGATTGGGTTCGCATCGCGAACGGCGACCACGACTCTCGATATCCCCGCGGAGATGATCGCGTCTGTGCACGGGGGAGTTTGTCCCTGGTGGTTGCACGGCTCCAGATTCACGTAGAGCGTAGAGCCTTTTGCCCTCGGGCCAGCTTCTCCCAATGCCACCACTTCGGCGTGGGGCTCCCCAAACCGTGCATGGTATCCCATTCCAGCCGTCAGCCCGTGGCTGTCCGTTACAAGGGCACCCACGAGTGGATTCGGCGCTGTTTGTCCCCAGCCTTGCGGCGCGAGAACGTCGATCACATAGCGCATGTTCGCCTCGTCCAGCTCGGCCGGACTCAGCGCGGGCTCAACTGATGACGACGTTGCCGCTCCCGCTTTGCACGTCGCCCATTATCCAGCCCACCACTCCTGCAACGCGGGCATTGCCAATAATCGTATCCGCTTTGTCCGGGGCCGCGACCACCACCATTCCGATACCCATGTTGAAAACGCGAAACATTTCCTCGCGGGAAACTTTGCCCGCTTTCTCCAGCTCGCTGAACAGTGCGGGCACCTCCCACGTGTTCGCACTCACGCGAGCGTCGAAGGAAGCGGGTAAACTACGGTTGAGGTTGCCAGGCAATCCTCCACCGGTGATGTGCGCCATCGCGTGGATGTCCGGAAGAGATGACTTCAATGCCTTCAGGTATGATCGGTGAGTGGACATCAGCGCATCGGCAACCGACACGTCGAGGCCGGGATACATGTCATGGTAGCCGAGTTTCATGCGTTCGCTGATAATTTTGCGGGCGAGCGAGTATCCGTTCGTGTGAAGTCCCGAGCTCTCGAGCCCAATCAAGAGGTCACCGCTGCGAACTCTTGATGCGCCCGGAATTGCATCTTCTTCCACCACCCCGACGATAAATCCGGCGAGATCATAATCCGGTGGCGTGTACACGCCGGGCATCTCGGCAGTTTCGCCTCCGACGAGAGCGCAGTCGTTCTCGCGACAGCCGGCGGCAACGCCGGCAACAACCTCTTCGACGACTGCCGGATCGAGCTTTCCAAATGCGACGTAGTCGAGGAAAAAAAGTGGGTACGCGCCCTGCACCAGAATGTCGTTGACACAGTGATTGACGAGATCGTGACCCACCGTATCGTTGCGTCCGGATTCGATCGCGACCTTCACCTTGGTTCCGACGCCATCAGCGCTCGAGACGAGAATCGGAGATCGCATTCCGCCGGGAACGCGAAACATTCCGCCGAACCCACCGAACATTCCGACTGCGCCGGCGGTTGCCGTTGACGCGACGATGGCCGAGATCCGCGATTTCGCGTCATTGGACGCGTGCAGATCTACGCCCGCACTCTTGTAGTGCAGGGCGTCCTTGCTCAAGCCGGCATCTCCTCCTCAAACGCAACGAGCCGCTTGAGCTCGCTGACTCGCGCGTCGAGCTCCGCGCGCGTCAGCGTCATGAGTCTCTCCGTCGAGAATTTTTCAACGGCAAACGAGCCCATAGCTGAGCCGTACATCACAGCGCGACGCATGTTGGCCTCGCCGAGGTCACCGGTGCGCGCGAGGTACCCGATAAATCCGCCCGCGAACGAGTCACCTGCTCCCGTCGGATCGAAAACATTTTCGAGCGGGAAAGCTGGAGCGAAGAAAATACTTCCGCCCGTGAACATGAAAGCTCCGTGTTCGCCCTTCTTGATGATGACCGTCTTTGGACCCATGTCCATGATCCACTTCGCGGCCTGTACCAGATTCACCTTTTCAGTGAGCTGGCGCGCCTCCCCGTCGTTGAGGGTGACGAGATCCACGTGCTCGAGCAGAGCGAGGAGATCGGCACGGCGACTTTGAATCCAGAAGTTCATGGTGTCACACGCAACCAGTCTCGGTTTCTCGACTTGCTGCAGCACGTCGAGCTGCAGTCGTGGATCGATATTGCCGAGAAACACGAACGGTGCGTTGCGAAACTGATCCGGAATCTTCGGGCTGAAACGCGAGAACACACCCAGCTGTGTCTCGAGCGTCTCTGCAGAATTCAGGTCGTGACGATAACGACCTCTCCACCTGAACGAGGGACCGTCAGCATGCTCCAGACCGGCGAGATCGACACCGCGGTCCTCGAGAGGCTTGAGTTTCTCAATTGGATAGTCGCTGCCGACAACGCCGACGAGCTGCACCGGAGTGAGGAGGCTCGCCGCAGCGGAAAAAAACGTCGCGGAGCCACCGAGCACGTCGTCCGCTTTTCCAAAGGGTGTCTCGACGGAGTCCAGCGCGACAGAACCGACGACTAGTACGCTCATTGGGTTGGTATGGGTTGGAAAATCATGGATGGTGAATGGTACGGCTTACATCCGGTCGGGCGTCGTGATGCCGAGAACGCGGAGTCCGTTGCGAATTACGATCTGCGATGCACGGGCAAGAGCAAGCCTGGCATTCATGATATTGCCCGCCTCGCCGAGCACGTGGTGCTTGTGATACCAGAGATGGGCAAGACGTGCCGTCTCGGTGAGATACGTTGCGACGCGGTGAGGCTCCAGCGCTTCGGCAGCACCCGCAAGAACTTCCGGAAAGTCAGCGAGAGAATTGATGAGCTCCTGCTCTTCCGGCTCAACCAGTACAGAAAGATCAACACCATCCGCCGAGAATGATTCGCGATCGATTTCGCCGTTCATGCACCGCGTGATTTTCCCGGGAGTGATCCGCGAA
>JANYKY010000445.1 GCA_025357975.1 Gemmatimonadaceae bacterium | reverse complement strand
ACCCAGCTCGTCCTCAGTCTTCACTCAGTCGTCGATCGTCGATGGCCCTTGGTCCTGAGTCCTCAACTGTCTTCAACCCGATGTCGAGCCACTCGGCTCCACTCTCCCGACATAAAATTCCCCGAAATCAGCGTACTTCGCACTGACCTCATCAAATCGCATATCGGTCACCAGCTTCTTGAACGTCAGCGGATCCTTCGCAAACAGCGTTACTCCCCACTCCCAGCTCTCGAATCCAATGGCACCCGTGATTATCTGCTGAACACGCCCTGCATACCGGCGCCCGGTCAAACCATGCGCATGCATCAGGCGGCTGCGCTCATCCAGCGATAGCGTGTACCAGTTCTGACCAGTATCACGGCGCTTGGACATCGGATAAAAACAGACATAAGGCATGTCAGCCGGAAATGGAGGATAAACCCGCCGCCTCACGTGATCCGTCGCGAGCTCGGCGTCGACTCGCTCTTTTACCTGTCGCGTATACTCGGCATCTCCAACAGATCCGCCCCGCCTGGTAGCATCTGCAGCGAGCTCAGCCGTGATGTGATACAGGCCGGCTTCAGTCACGCTGAGAAACGAATAGCTCACCTCGAGCCCCGCAGTGCGAAGCATTCCCCCTATCTGCTGAGCTTCGTGGATCTCCTCGACGGTCCGACGAAAATGAATCAACATGAGCGAGTCGATCGATCCAATCAGTGTGCAGATGGCACTCCAGCCGTCCTTCAGCTCACCGTTGATTCGCGAGATATCAATTCGCGGAATCTCATCGTCACGGCTCGCCGGGGCGGCAGAAGACCGCCGGAGAATCTGATGAAGGGCATACCAGCCCTCGATTGTCTCCGGCGGATGAGCCACAACGGAAGTCTCACTCATCTTCTATATAGTAGAGCGACGTCCCAGGCTCCTGCATGCCCTAAATGAATGCATCGCGCTACGGCGCGGTTGTAAAGGTGAAGGCTTGGTTTAGAGCAAGCGGATTCCCCGCCAAGTCCTTTACGCCGGAAGTCACCGTTGCCGTATAGTTCGTGTTTGCAAGGAGCGGAGACGTCGGAGTGAACGTCGCAACGTGCGTCGTCGCATTGTACGTCACCGTGCCGGCAACGGCGGCTCCGCCCGTCGTGACATTGAGCTTGATGTTCGTCGCGGGCGATACAATCGTCGTGCTGTCCATCGCCTCACTGAAGCCCACCGTGACAACAGCCGAGATTGGAACAGTCGTCGCATTGTTCACCGGACTCGTAACGGTAATGGTCGGCGCCGTTGTATCAGCCACCGTCGTAAAAGTGGACGTGGACTGCGCTGCGAGTGCGTTCCCCGCCAGGTCTTTCACTCCCGTCGTGACAACAACCCTGTATTTGGTGCTATTGCTGAGCGGTGCAGCGGGTACGAACCTGGCCGTGTTTGTACCGGTTATGTAGGTCACTGTCCCGGCGACGGCCACGCCCGATGAATCGACCAGCAACTTTATAGTAGTCGTGTTGATCGCGGCCGAGTCCATCGCCTCGCTGAATTTGATCGTGACGACAGTGTCGATCTTTATCCCCGTCGCTAGGTCAGCTGGGTTCCGCGAAATGATTGTTGGCGCGGTCGTGTCGGCGGCCGCCGCAGTCGTGAACGTCGAGTTGAACGGGCTGGCAAGCGCATTGCCGGCCACATCCTTCGCACCTGTCGTCACGGTTACGGTGTAACCAGTCGCATTCGCGAGCGGACTCGACGGAGTCAGCGTCGCGACATGCGTTACAGGATTGTAAACGACGGCCGCCGGTATCAGCACGCTCGTGGTCGTAACCTTCAAAGTCACGTTGGTCGCATTGATTGTCGACGAATCCATTGCTTCGCTGAACGTGACCTGCACCGTCGCGTTGGTTGCAACGTTAGCCGCTCCATTCGCCGGCACAACGGAGATAACCGTCGGTGCAATCGTGTCGACACTGAGCGTCGTGAATACTGAATTGAATGGCGTAGCAAGCGGATTACCAGATAGATCCTTGACGCCCGTCGTCACGGTGACGGTGTAAGTCGTACTGCCGGCAAGCGCAGCAGTTGGCTGGAGCGTCGCGACATTCCCGCTATACGTGACCGTCGCTGGAACGACCGCGCTCGTCGCAGTGTTCGTCAGGAACACGGTTGACCCGGTGACAGTGGATGCCGTCATCGGCTCACTGAACGTCACCACCACCGCAGTTCCAACCGGCACGTTCGTCGAAAGATTCGCCGGAGATACGGAGACCACCGTCGGTGCAACAGTATCGCCGGTCGTAAAGCTGAAGGAAAACGGCGAGCCCATCGGATTTCCCGCAACATCCTTCACCGATGGAGCAACAGTCAGTGTATAGCCAGTCGCCTGGGCGAGAGAAGCACTCGGAAGGAACGTCGCGACGTGGCTCGACGTGTTGTATGAAACGGTGCCTGGCACTGCTGCACCCGTTGCGGTCACCTTCAAGGTAATTGTCGAGGTGCTGATGGTCGTTGGATCCATCGCTTCACTGAACGTGACCGTCACCGCCGCGGTCGGCGCGACGCCACTGGCGCCGTCTACCGGGCTCGTCGCAATAACGGTAGGAGTTGTATCATCGCGCGTCGTGAATGCCCACGAGAAATCCGCTGCCATCTTGTTGCCAGCGAGATCCTTCACACCGGTCGTTACAGTCGCCGTAATATTGGCCGGATTCGGCAATAGCGAAGTCGGCTTGAATTCAGCAATGCGAGTCGCTGCCGTATAAGTGACGGTCCCCGGAATGACAGCGCCGGTGGACGTAACTTTCAGGATGAACGTTGAAGCATTGATGGTAGCCGGATCGATCGCCTCGCTGAACGTGGCAGTGGCTGTCGCACCAGAAGACACACCTACGAAATTTGTCGGCGGCTGGTGCGTGGTGACTGTCGGAGGCGTGACATCGAGCGTTGTCACAGTTGCAGTCGCACTCTCCGCCGACTGATCCGAGATCAAGCCCGAATTGCAGTTCGCCGCGACGGTGTACTTGAACACCTGCTGCTGAGGAAGTCCGGTGTCGGTAAAGGTCGTGGTCGCGGATTCGCCCACCTTCGTGCCGTTTCGATAAACGCTGTAGCCGACAACTCCGTCATTAAGCGGGCTCGGTGTCCACGACACCTTCACCGAGGTTCCCGACAACAGTGTGGCGGTTACGCCTGTCGGAGTGCTGGGGGACTTCGGCCCGGTCAGCTCGCCGCAGGCGGCAAGGAGGAACAGCACTGCGAACGCTGAAATAATTGGCGCGGCGATGCCGCGAAAGGTGCTGTTCTTCATTGAGAATTCTCTGATCGCGCTCATCTAGTTATCCCGCTTGATGACGAGTCGCTTGTTCTGTTGGCGGCCGAGGGCAGTGGCATTGCTGGCAACAGGTGCGTCCTGACCGGCGCTCGATATTCTTATGCGCTCTGCCGCAATTCCCTGGGTCACGAGGTAATCGCGCACGGCCCGCGCACGGTCGAGGCCGAGCATGATGCTCGCTGCCTTTGA
>JANYKY010000406.1 GCA_025357975.1 Gemmatimonadaceae bacterium | reverse complement strand
GAAAACATCGGCGCGCGCCGTTTGCACACGGTGATGACGACTCTGCTGGAAGAGGTCCTTTACGAATTGCCGGACAGTACGAGAGGCGACATCGTCGTCGATCGCTCGCTGGTAAGTGAGCGTCTCAAGACCATCGTCGAAGATGAAGATCTTCGCCGGTACATCCTGTAGCTCGAGCCGAAGAACATGGCCGATACTGAACACCGCGATTTTCTCGCGATCCCGGATTACACGAAAGCAGAGCTTATAGCGCTGTTCGATCTAGCCGAGCGGATGCGAAAGGGCGAGTACACGGATAAGCCGCTCGCTGGAAAATCGGTGGCGATGATCTTCATGAAGGCGTCGACGCGCACGCGCGTGTCGTTCGAGGTTGGTACCTGGCAGCTCGGCGGACATGCATTGTTTCTGTCGCCGCGTGATGTGCAGCTCGGGCGGGGTGAGCCGATTGCGGATACCGCGCGGGTGCTGTCGCGATATGTGGATGGCATCATGATCAGGACTTTCGCGCACGCTGAGCTCGAGGAGCTGGCGAAATTCGCGAGCGTGCCCGTGATCAACGGACTGACCGATCTTCTGCATCCGTGCCAGGTGCTCGCCGATCTCCTGACGATCAGGCAACATCTTGGCACAATCGACGGGAAGAAAGTGGCGTGGATCGGTGACGGGAACAACATGGCGAACTCGTGGATCAATGCCGCCTACGTTCTTGGATTTGATTTAACGCTCGCGTGCCCCGAAGGGTATGAACCCGATGCGGAAATTCTGAAACGCGCGCAGTCGACGGCCAGTGTAAGGGTCGTTCGCGATTCGCACGAAGCAGCCGAGGGCGCCGATGTCGTGAACACCGACGTATGGGCGTCGATGGGTCAGGAAGAAGAACAAGCCGTTCGAGAGAAGGCATTCAAGGGTTATATCGTCGATGCTGGCCTGATGAAACGCGCGAGCTCAGGCGCGATCTTCATGCACTGTCTTCCCGCGCACCGAGGCGAAGAGGTTTCGGCCGATGTGATTGACGGGGGTCAGAGTGTCGTGTGGGACGAGGCAGAGAACCGTTTGCACGTGCAGAAGGCTGTGATGGCCAACACCATTGGAGGAGTAGCGCTTTGATAAAAGAAGGAGACAAGGCGCCTGATTTCGCGCTCGTCGCGGATGACGGCAGCACGGTGACGCTCGAGTCACTGAACGGGAAGAATGCCGTTCTCTTTTTCTATCCCAAGGACAACACCTCTGGCTGAACCATCGAAGCGTGCGACTTTCGCGACGCTCTTCCCCGGTTCGGGGAAATGAATGCAGAGGTGATGGGAATCAGTCCGGACAGTATTGGGTCACACCAGAAGTTCAAGAAAAAGTACGCGCTTACTTATCCGTTGCTGGTTGACGAAGATCATCGGCTGGCTGATGCGTTGGGCATCTGGAAAGAGAAATCCTTGTACGGCGTGAAGTTTTGGGGAGTCGAGCGAACGACCGTGATCATCGACCGCGAGGGCCGGATAGCAAAGATTTTTTCAAAGGTGAAAATTCCGGGACACGTCCAGGAAGTCGAGGAAGCGGTCAAGCTCCTGTCTTGAGCGCGGTGTCCACAGTTACCTGTGCTTCCCTGAGAATCGCGTTCAGGGCATCGGTCCCGCGAAAG
This sequence comes from Gemmatimonadaceae bacterium, assembly GCA_025357975.1. Lineage (GTDB taxonomy): Bacteria > Gemmatimonadota > Gemmatimonadetes > Gemmatimonadales > Gemmatimonadaceae > UBA4720. The sequence continues at coordinate 2,248 of JANYKY010000406.1, read as the reverse complement.
CTTTCGCCGTAAATCTTGTAGATGTCTTCAGTGCCGGATGGTCGCGCGACGAACCATCCGGTATCTGTTGACACCTTGACGCCACCGATCGGCTGATTGTTTCCCGGTGCAGTGCTGGTGACGTTGGTGACCTTCTCGCCCGCGAGCTCAGTCGCTTTCACATCAGCGGGGCTTAGCGTAGCGAGCCGTTTTTTCTGCTCCGGTGTTGCTGCCGCCTCGACGCGATCATACGCGGGATTTCCGAACTCGCGCGTGAGATCGTCGTACATCTCACCCGGGTCACGGCCGGAGACGACGGTAATCTCTGCAGCAAGCAATGCGGCGACGATGCCATCCTTGTCCGTCGTCCAAACTTTTCCATCTCGTCGAAGAAACGTTGCGCCCGCGCTTTCCTCGCCGCAGAAACCGATCGTTCCATCACACAGTCCGTCGACGAACCACTTGAAGCCGACAGGAACTTCGTGAAGCGGACGGCCGAGCTTTGCGGTGACCCTGTCGATGATCGAGCTGCTGACCACCGTCTTGCCGACACCCGCATTTGCGGCCCACTGCGGGCGATGTTGAAATAAATGATAGATGCACGCCGCCAGATAATGGTTCGGCGCCAGCAACCCGAAATTCTTCGTGACTATTCCATGCCGGTCGTGATCCGTATCGCACGCGAAGGCGACCTCGAACTTGTCCTTGAGGTCGATCAACCGCTGCATCGCATACGTCGATGACGGATCCATCCTGATCTGACCGTCCCAGTCCACGGTCATGAAACGGAATGTCTGATCCACAACATCACTCACAACCGTCAGGTCGAGCTTGTAACGCTCGGCAATCGGCGCCCAGTAATGAACGCCTGCGCCGCCGAGTGGATCGACACCGAGGTGGATCCCTTTGGAAGCGATCGCCTCCATGTCGATGACGTTGCCGAGATCGTTGACATACGGGTTGAGGTAGTCGTGGCGGTGCGTCGTACTCGCTCGCAGCGCGTTCTCGTATGGAACTCGCTTCACTCCTTCGAGCTTCTGCTCCATCAGCTCGTTGGCTCGTGCTTCGATCCATTTCGTGACGTCAGTATCGGCCGGCCCGCCATTCGGTGGATTGTATTTGAAGCCACCATCTCCAGGAGGATTATGTGAAGGCGTGATGACGACTCCATCGGCGAGGCCGGTCTTGCGGCCGAGATTGTACGTGAGAATCGCATGAGACACGGCGGGCGTCGGCGTGTATTCGTCGTTTTCCGCGAGCATGACTTCAACTCCATTCGCGGCGAGAACTTCGAGCGCCGTCGCGCACGCGGGAACAGACAACGCGTGCGTGTCGATGCCGATGAACAGCGGCCCGTCGATTCCTTTCGTCTTTCGATATCGGCAGATGGCCTGGCTGATCGCGAGCACGTGCCATTCGTTGAAGGTCCTGTCAAACGCACTTCCGCGATGGCCCGACGTGCCAAAAGCGACCCGCTCAGCGCTGACCGAAGGGTCCGGAACTTCGGCATAGTAGGCCGTGACCAGCTTGGAGACGTCGAGCAGCATGGCGGGCGTGGGCGGATGAGCCGCGAGAGGACTGATGTTCATGCCCGCGAGGTTTGCATTATCCATTCCGGGCACGCCTTCTGCAATTCCTGTGGCCATGTCTACCTCACAGAAAAAGCTCCAGGAGCTCGACGCACTCATCGACGGAATCGAGACCGCGATGTTCACTACTCGCCGTCACGACGGTCATCTCGTTTCGCGCCCGATGGCGACTCAAAAACGCATGAAGGATGCGGATCTCTGGTTCGTCACGGACTCCGATGCACACAAGCTGGATGACTTGCTGATGGACCCACATGTGAACTGTTCTTACTACAATATGAAGAGCCGCGAGTGGGTTTCGGTCAGCGGCGTCGCCCGGATCAGTCGGGACAAGAAGAAGATTCATCAGCTTTATGAGCCGGACTGGAAGGCATGGTTTGGCGACGAGGGCGGCAAGAAGGACGGGGGCCCGGACGATCCGCGGCTGACCCTTATTCTGATTGAAGCGGATTCGGTCGTCTACATGAAGAACGACAAACCGCGCCCGGTGATTCTCTGGGAGGTGCTGAAGGGAATGGTCACTGGCTCGAAGCCGGATGTTGGCGAGGTAAAAACCATCGGTGGTGGTGAGCTGATGGACTGACGCTAGCCACGAGCCAGCTAAAGCCACAGGCCACAAGCCAAAAGCCAAAAGCCAAAAGCGCGGCTGAAAGCAGCCGCAAGCCACAAGACCGTTCGCA
>JANYKY010000402.1 GCA_025357975.1 Gemmatimonadaceae bacterium | reverse complement strand
AGCAGCACGGTGAAGGCGGAGATCACTTGAAACGCATCGATGACAACGTGCTGAGCGCCATCACTGACGATTCCCTTCCCGACTCGACAGCGCTTCTGTTTGCTCCACTCGACAAGCGCGCGCTGGGCGCCGCCCTCGGCGCCGCCGCCGCGCTTCTCACGTTCGGCATTACCGCTTTGAGCATCGTCGAGACGCCGGAGTGGAAAGGTCTCGAGCTTCTCGGCCACTATTTCACGGGATACTCTGCCACATGGCGTGGTGCCGCTATCGGCGCCGAATGGGCGTTCGCTGTCGGTTTTGTTGCGGGCTGGCTACTCGCGTTCACGCGTAATCTCACTCTCGCATTGTCTCTGTTCCTGCTCCGCAGCAAAGCTGAGCTGGAAGAGTCGAGCGACTTTCTGGATCATATCTGATGGCGAATGCTGACGTCGACGCAAAACGCGAATACAGGACGGCTCTACTCAAGCTGAACGCGCGCGCGTGGGGAATTGCGGTCGGTCTGCTGTTCGGGCTTGGCTTGTTCATCGCGACAATCGTGCTGATCGCAGAAGGCGGGCTGGATGTGGGCTCACACCTCGCGTTGATCGGCAAGCTGCTTCCTGGCTACAGGGTGACTGTGGCCGGAGCCTTTATCGGATTCGCTTACATGTTTGTCATTGGGTATGCCATCGGGCGAGTGATTGGCACGGTTTACAATTTTCTTGCGCGGGGTGACTAGGCTCGCCTCCGCGGCACGTATTGCGTGGATCACTTTTCTTGCGGCACTGGTTGCTAGCGCCATCGCGGTGGCCGGGTCGCCGCACGGTGTGCACTCATGGAGCCTCGGCACCGCGTATTCGGCGATTTTTCTCGTCGCCTATGCACTGGCGCTCGGACCATTGAATGTCATAAGAGGCAAGCCCAACCCGGTGCACAGCGCGCTTCGCCGCGACATCGGTATCTCGGCTGGACTGATGTCCATAGCTCACACGATTCTTGGCCTTCAGGTCCATATGGGCGGAGACCTGAGGCGATATTTTTTGCGCGGCAACGCTCCGCAGTCAGCGGCGAGCAACTTGTTTCTTGGCGCGAACTGGACAGGGCTCTTGTCCGTCATCGTGCTCGCAGTGGTGACGATCATATCGAACGATCCGTCCCTGAGATCTCTCGGGTTGAAAACCTGGAAACGGTTGCAGCGCTTCGTTTATCCTGCGGCCGCATTCGCGGCACTGCATGGCTTCGCGTATCAGGCTGTCGAAAAAAGATCTCCCGCTCCGATCGTGCTCATCGGGCTTCTGACAATTGCGATTTTGGCACTCCAACTGGCGGGACGAAAAGTGAAGCGCCGGGCAGCATCCCTACGATCGAGCTGAGCGCATTCCCGCCACGAAGTACTGAGGCACCACAGCCCCGGCCAGGCGACGTATCAGCGCAACTCCGCGAAGCTTTTCCCAAGCGAGTCGAATGCTCTCGTTTTGCGGACCGAGCTCGCCCGTTTCGTAGTACGGAAGCATCACTTCGCCAACCGAATCAAACAGCGCGTGAAGTTGCTTACGTGAGTGCAGTCGAGCTTTGTAGGGTGTTTTACGAAACTTCCAGGCGACGCGTTCCATAACATTTCGAGGCAACAATCCGAATCCCCAGATTCTCACGTGCGGCTCGGGCAGGATACTGTAGCGGTTGTTGGTCACGAAAAACCACGCGCCGCCGGGCTTCAGGATTCGAATCACTTCGTCGCGCATGAGCCTGCTGTCCGCGACGTGCTCGACGACTGCGTCTGCCGCTGCGCAATCGAACATTTCGCTGCGAAACGGCAGGTGCTCCGCATTGGCGCAGACAAGTATCGCGTTCACTCCGGATTCCCGAATCCTTTGCTTCCCCATTACAAGCCAACGCAGTGCAACGTCGGCCCCGATCACCGTCTCAAAAGTTCGCGTGCCGGCGATTGTCATCCCACCGGTGCCGCAACCGACATCGAGCAAAGTCTCCTGGCCGGACAGAGGAAAGCGCGAGCGCATCTTCGACAGAATGCCGGCGCCACGGCCAATCGCCGCGTCCATGGAAGCCATATAGCGCGTGTGAAGCGCAGGTGGATTTTCAGGAGTGATCGAGTAGTAGGCGCGGACCAGGTCGACAAAGGATTTGCCTTCGATGTTCAGCCGCTCGATCTTGGACACCTCATCGGCGATCGAGATGTATGGGTCGGGAGCTAGTCGAAAATCGGGGATACCGAATCGAATTGGATAATCGCGCGCGCAATTGGCGCATCGGTAGCTGGATGCGTTTTGCTCTACGGATCCGGCACAAACTGGACAGGCGAGAAACTTCTGAAGAAGCGAGGGGTCCATTGAATTCGTTCTATAGGGGTCGGCGGCCATTAAGTTTGGCAGTGCAAATCAACACCGTAACGCCGCCCGATGAAACCATGAATGAGTGATCAGCGCGAAGTCGATGTTCCGCGGACGACCGTTATCGTGATAGCGATCTCGAGCGCGGCCCACATCCGACGGTGCCTGCGTGCGATCGAAACACAGCCAGATCCCGGTAGTCGCGAAACAATTGTTGCGGCAGACGCGCGAATCGGGGTGCCAGATGACCTCCGGGCTGAATTCCCGAACGTTCGGTTCCTGGTGAATAGTTCAGCCACGACCCCAGTCACGCTGACGGCGCTCGCGATGAAAGATGCCCGCGGAAGTCGCGTTGTACTTACGGAAGACAGCTGCATCGCGAATGAGGACTGGCTTGCACGGCTGCTCACGGCGGACTATGAGGGACGTGCGGCGGTTGGCGGATCCGTTGAGATACCGAGTGACATTTCGACGCCGATGTGGGCATTCGCGTACGTCGATTTTTTTCGGTACACCGCCCCACTAAAACGGGGCGCGTCGCCATCATTGAGTGTGTGCAACGTTGCTTACCGTGCGGAGCACCTGCGGGCGGTGGAAGACCAATGGCGAGAGGGGTTTCATGAGACCAATGTCAACGACGCGCTCGTCAACAAATTTGGGCCTCTTTGGCTCGAGCCCGATGCCGTTGTGCTGGTAAGGCGTGATGTTGCTCTCAGTGACGCGATCTACGAGCGGTATGCGTTTGGACGATTGTTCGGTGTCACAAGAATTTCAGGGTCGGGCAGAGGGCGGCGCATGTCCCTCGCTCTATTGTGCGCAGGACTTCCGTTTCTCTTGATGGGACGAATGACCTCCAAGGCGCTCCGCGAAACGGCGCTTTTCGCCCGATTCTGCAAGGCGGTTCCGATTCTATTTATTCTGGTTGTCGCGTGGTCGTGGGGTGAATGGCTTGGGTACGTGACGCGACGCCTGCCGCGCAGTCTCTCCGCTGCGCCCGAACGAACGATGTCCCATTTATCGTCAGGAGCCGCTGGATAACGCCGCTATCGCATCTCGCGCGCGAGCAATATCGAGTGTCTCTTCGGACGATATCGGAGACGAGCCGTTTTCGACTATGGCTTTGTAGAAA
>JANYKY010000382.1 GCA_025357975.1 Gemmatimonadaceae bacterium | reverse complement strand
GGCGTTGACGCGAAAACGCCCGATACCAGGAACACCGAGAGCAAAGTCGGCTTCCTTGATTTCCGCAAATTCTTTCTGCCGCTTTGCCGGCATGATCTGGTCGGCGAGTGTCTTCATGTCGTCCGAGCGCATCGGCGACATCGGAAGCGTTCGCAAGTCGCCGTTGACCCTCAGCGTTGGAGCGCATCCCACTTTCAAGTGAAGATCGGAGGCGTTCTGCTCCAGCATCTGACGAAGCACGTTGCGATAGTCGAAAGCTGCTCCGGTGGGAAGCGGCCGGAGCTCTGGGACTGGATCAGCCATTGGGATCGATACGGAAGAGCACCTGTCCGTATTCGACGGGGTGCGAGTTCTGGGCGGAGATTTCGGTCACGACGCCGTCAAATTCGGATTCGATCTCGTTCATGATCTTCATCGCCTCGATGATGCAGAGAATTTGTCCTTTCGCGATTCGCTCGCCGACCGTGAGGTAGGGCTTCGCCCCGGGCTCCGGCGACGAGTAATAAGTGCCAACCATCGGCGACTTCACTTCGAGCCATCGCGATTTCGCAGTTTCCACTTTGGCTGCTTCCTTGAGAGAAGCGGACTCGGCGGAGGTCTCAGCCGGCGCCATCGCGGGCGCAGCGACCATCTGGGGCATCTGCATCTGCGGCGCGAGCTGCACGTTTGCGCGCTGCTGCGACGTTTTCGAGATGCGGATCTTCATTCCTTTGTCGGACGATATCTCGATCGAGTCGACCGACGACGCGTCGATCATGTCGACGAGTTTTTTCACGAAGCGTAGATCGATCATCCGCGAGTTTCCCGCGAGCGATGCAATAGGCGCACGGCTATCGCTCCATACCTGATAAGTGATGGATGTGTCATACGATCTCTAATAACTCCCGGGAAAAGTTCGTAAGAATCTGCGGACCATTCGCTGAGAGATGGACATCGTCCTCTATACGGACGCCTCCCCACCCCGGCCGGTAAATGCCCGGCTCGATCGTGACTACCGATCCTGCCCTCAAAACCACCTTAGCCGTACTCGCAAGACGAGGCGCTTCATGGACTTCGAGCCCGATCCCATGCCCGAGACTGTGACCAAACCCTTCTCCGTGCCCACAATGCTCAATGTAGCTCCGGGCGAGCGCGTCGGCTTGCGCGCCGGTCATCCCTACCCGGATCGAATGAGCCGCAATGTGGTTCGCATCGCGCACTACCCCAAACACGTCACACTGCTCGGCGGTGGGCACACCCATGACGAACGTTCGCGTAACATCCGAGCAATAGCCACCGTGCTGCGCCCCAAAGTCGATGAGCAGAAAGTCCCCTTTCTCTACCACCCGGGAAGATGCGCGTGCATGAGGCAGGGCGGAACGGGGGCCCGACGCGACGATCGGGGGAAACGGCGCTTCCTCACTTCCTTCGTCCCGAAGTGCCTTCTCGAGCACGCCTGCGATCTCGAGCTCCGTCATACCGGCATGAATGGAAGGAAATGTTCGAGCCAGCGCGTTCGTCGCGATCGCTCCCGCTTCGAGGATAAGAGTGATCTCGTCTTCATCCTTTGTTTCGCGAAGGTCTTCGACGAGGTTCAGCTGCGGTCTCCATTGCCATCGCGAACCCTGGCTCAGCAGACGCTGGAAGTCGCGATGCAGAAGGTGAGCCGACTCGAATCCAACCAACTCGACTGACGGAATACTTTGGAGAAGACCCCAGAGCCCGGTCCACAAGCTGACGGGCTCGATGCGGACCTGCGCGATGTCGCCCACTTCATCGGCGACTTGAGTTTCGTAACGAAAGTCGGTGATGAGGTGAAGCTCGGATGGAGTCGCGATGAGTAGCGCGCTCGACCCGGAAAAGCCGGTCAGGTATCGAATATTGGCCAGGCTCGAGAGCACGAGCGCATCGATCTTCTCCGCGCTAAGTCTCGATGATAGAGCTGCGAGGCGTTCGCGGCGGCGGTCAGTCATTCCGGCTCAACTTCGACGCTAGTCCTCGAAGAGCAAGGTCATAACTATCGGCGCCGAAGCCGCATACTACCGCTGTCGCTGCCTCTGCGAGAGCCGACTTTCGGCGCTCCGGCTCTCGCGCATAGATGTTCGTCAGATGTACTTCGACAAACGGAATCGAAACTCCGGCGAGTGCATCCCTGATGGCGAGGCTTGTGTGGGAGTACGCTCCCGCGTTCATCAGGATGCCGTCCGCCTTGCCTGCAAGTGCATGGATTGCATCGACTATTTCCCCTTCGCCACTGTGCTGCGAGAAAGTCACGTCCGCCCCGAGCTCTTTGCCAAGTGACAAGAGATTCTTTTCGATTTGCTGAAGTGTCACCGAGCCATACAGCTCAGGCTCTCTGGTACCGAGCAGATTCAAATTCGGGCCGTTGATTACGGCAATTCTCACGCGTCCGCCAGACCGTCGAGCCATTCACGAAATCTGCGAATATCCTCTTCGGATTCCTGAGCGCCTGCTGGAATCACGGGTTGAGCGATGGACGGCGCTGGTATTGGCGCCGAGGCCGGTACGGGAGCGTTCGGCGTTGCGCGTGGTTTGCTGACTTCGAGTGACTGAGCTTGCACGCCGATCGCGCCACTCAATGCGAATGCGGCTTTCGAATCGTCCTCGCTCACCGGTGAATCGGCAAAGAGATTCGTGAATGCATCTGAAGCGAGGGGCAGGTCGTCGATTGATTCTGATTCCACACCTGGAACGGCCGCGCGCGCGGTGAACGATTCCGCATCACCGTTCGACGGTGGGCGTCGCGCGCCAAGTGTCGCGAAAAACTCGCGAATGGTCGGACCTTGCGGCACGTAGTGAGCGAGGTGCTCTTCGTCCGGCGTCTGCGGAGAATACGCGACCAGACTCTCTTCTTCGTGGGCTTCGTGATGAGTCGGGTCGGGGTCCAGCGACGATGCAAACGAATCTTCTGCGGCTTCGGCCGGCGACTCTGGATAGTCGCGGTTATCAGCCAGTGACTCTACCTTGGTCCCCGCACGAGCCGCTGCGTCTTCGTTGCTGGCCGTTGGAGCGGACGGTTCTCCATGGTTGGCAATATCAACTATTGGGTCGTCGGCACTTCCGCTCGCGTCTGGCCGCCACTCGGGCTCCCCGGATGCTACTGGCGAGCCTGAATCGTTTGCGAATTCAATCGGCGTTTCTGAACCGGCTATTTCTTCACGTGCTGTTTCTGGAAGTTCGGTTCCTGCGACTACCGATTCCGCAGCCGCTGACTCATCAACTGCTGCATTTGCGGTCTCTGCAGCTGGTGTTTCTGCAGCTGGTGTTTCTGCAGCTGGTGTTTCTGCAGCTGGTGTTTCTGCAGCTGATGTTTCTGTGACTGCTCTTCCTTCGACTGCGGTTTCTTCAACCGCGTGCTCTTCAATAGACGTGGCCTGAGTTTCGGCCACCGTCTCGGCTGCGGTCAACGAATTCGCGTCTTCCACTTCAGCTCGCGCATCGTCGGTGAACACGGATTCGGTAGACTCACCCAGAGGCTGATGCTGATCCCGCGCTACGGAGTCCGAAGGCGAGACATCATACGGGGTGACCTCCGGATCTTCAGTAACCAGGTCTTCGCCCCAGGCATTGGCCCACCGGTGAGCCTCACCGATTTCTGTTTCGGTGAAATGGCCCGCCTGGAATTCAGTGACAGGCTTGTGCTTCGCCTCATCTTCTGAAACAAAGGTGAGATCGGCATCGAGGTCGGTCAGCTCTGCGTATTCGTTTTCGCTTTTCGATGCTGAAGTCGTTGCATCGGGTGACCCGAAGTCGCCGAATTCGACCGGTTCCATCGTTGGAATCTGCCCCGCACCCATAGTGGCGTGCTCTGCATGAAGCTCTGCAGGCGGGTCGTTCGCCGACAATTCCTTGATGCGCGCGGAGATCTCCGCATCACCCGGGTTCGCTGCCGCCAGTTGACGATAGACGTCGAGCGCTGCATGCCGATGTCCCTGGCTTGCGTACAACTCCGCCATCGTTCGGGTGACGAACGGCGATTCGCGAGCTTCAACCCGCTCAGGATCAGAAGCAGGTTCAGGCGCCGCTTCAGGCGCCGCTTCGGGCACGGGTTCAGTTACCGGCTCAGGTGTTGACTCGCTAACCGGCTCAGGCGCTGACTCAGGCATCGTCTTGCTGGACGGCGCGGGTACGGGCTCCTCCGCTGAATTCGCGACGGGCGCGTCTTCCTCTTTTTCTGCCGCAGGTTCTTCAACCGGCGGAGCAGCTGGTTCTGAAGCTGGTTCTGAAGCTGGTTCTGAAGCTGGTTCTGAAGCTGGTTCTGAAGCTGGTTCC
>JANYKY010000348.1 GCA_025357975.1 Gemmatimonadaceae bacterium | reverse complement strand
CTCAGTTTCGATCCACATCCGCTTGAAGTCGTGAACCCCGCGGCAGCTCCACTTCTGCTCACGACCACCGAAGAAAAGCTGGAAGTCATTGCAGAGACTGGCGCCGACTACTTCGCGATCATGCCGTTCACCCACGCCCTTGCAACCTACGGCGCTGAAGATTTTGTCGAGCTTGTGTTGCGGAGGAGATTCAGGATGCGAGAGCTCCTGATCGGTCACGATCACGGCTTCGGCCACCGTCGTGCCGGAAATGTGGACGTTCTGAAGGAGCTGGGCGCGCGTGACGGATTTTCAGTCGAAGTAGTCGAGGCGGTGGCGGCGAGCGACGGTCAACAGGTGTCATCGACATCGATCAGGCGGGCGGTTGCCGGCGGCGATCTTCGTCGCGCAGCGCTCGGTCTCGGACGTCGATATTCGATCTCAGGTGTAGTCGTCGCGGGGAATTCACGCGGACGCCAGCTGGGATTCGCCACGATAAATCTTTCGACGCCGAGCCCCAGGAAGCTGCTGCCGCCAGAAGGCGTGTATGCGGTTATGTGCCAGACCCCAGCTGGACAGTTTGGCGGTATGATGAACCTTGGACCTCGTCCGACGTTCGGCGACGCCGGCCTGTCGGTCGAAGCTCACCTGTTCGACGTCTCCGCAGACTTCTATGGAAACCGAGTCCGCATCGATTTTGTGTCGTTTCTGCGCGAGACGCGCAAGTTCGGAAGCGCGGAAGAGCTGGTTTCGCAGCTCAAAGTCGACCGCGAGAACGCTCAAATTGCTTTGACTACCCCAGTCAGTGCCGTTAACCTTAAAGGCTCTAGCGGAACAGCACACTTCACCCCTTCAGTCGCATGACTCTGAAGTATCGTATTCTGATTATAATCGGGCTCATCGTCGCCTCTGCGGTGGCGCTGTTCCCTCGTACAGTTACAGAGCGTGTAAAGCGCGGTAACGGCTTTGCATACGACACTGTCCGGCGTGTCCCCCTGAAGCGTGGACTCGATCTACAGGGCGGCATGCACCTCGCGCTCGAGGTTGACGAGTCGAAAGGCGCTGTGCCGAAAAAAAGTGAGGCGATCGATCGTGCGCTGAAGGTTGTCCGTACTCGAATCGATCAGTTCGGAGTTTCTGAGCCGCTCGTTCAGAAATCGGGCAACGACAGGATTATCGTCGAGCTTCCGGGTATCGACGATCCGCTTCGCGCCCAGGAAGTCGTGCAGAAATCGGCGTTTCTTCAGTTCCAGATCACCGACAAAACCAGCGCTCTCGAAAAGGCCTTTCCAAGACTTGACGCGGCCGTAAAAGGTCTTGCTCTGGCCAGACCCGGCGCGGCCGGGACGGTCCTTAAGCAACCTGCTGATTCGGACTCCACTCGGACTGTTGCGGGTCTCTTCACGAAGGATACGACAAAGAAAGTGACTGATTCGGCGAAGACTGATACCACCGTGGCTGCAACCGGCGGTCAGTTTTCGAAGCTCGTTCAACAGGGACGCATGCCCGGCGAATATTTCGTCGGACAAAGCGACGCGGCGACGCTCGAAAGTTACCTCTCACGTCCCGAAGTTCAGGCCGCGTTGCCGCCCGGGAAAGTCATCCGCTTCGGTACTGATTCGGCAGTATTTGGAAATAAGGCATATGAAGCTTTGTACGTGCTCGACCAGCGCCCCATCATCACCGGCGAGTATCTCACAGATGCAAAGCCAAACACGTCCCCCACCGAAGGCACCATCGTTGAATTCACTTTTAACAACGAAGGTGGCCGGCGTTTCCGAAGCGAGACATCGAAGCATTTGAAGGACTACATGGCGATTGTCCTCGACGATCGCGTCATGGGAATGCCGCCGGTCATCAACGGCGTGATCGGTAATCGCGGCCAGATCACGATGGGTGGCAAGGATCTGCAGGCCGCATCCGACCTCGCATTGGTTCTTCGCGCTGGTTCGCTTCCCGCTCCGCTCAAGATCGCCGAAGTCCGAAACATCGGCGCAAGCCTCGGCAAGGATTCGGTGCAGGCTGGCATCACTGCGGGAATCATTGCCATCATGCTCGTCATCGTGATCATGATCGGTTATTACCGCTTCTCGGGCGTGCTTTCTGTAATCGGCCTGTCGCTCTATCTGTTGTTCACTTTGGCCGTGCTTGCCGGTTTCGGCGCGGTTCTGACGCTTCCAGGTCTAGCCGGTTTCGTCCTGTCCATCGGTATCGCGGTGGATGCGAACGTGCTGATCTTCGAGCGTATTCGTGAGGAGCTCGCTCACGGCAAGACGGTGCGCACGGCGGTGGACGAAGGATTCCGTCACGCCATGAGCGCCATCATCGATTCCAATGTTTCGACCGCGTTGACCGCCGCTGTTCTATATCAGTACGGTACAGGTCCGGTTCGCGGGTTCGCAGTAACACTTCTCGCCGGTATCGCGGCGTCGATGGT
>JANYKY010000309.1 GCA_025357975.1 Gemmatimonadaceae bacterium | reverse complement strand
AGAACATCTTCTGTCATGCCGCGCTCTCCGTTACCGACACTATTGCGCAGTGTCGGCGGACATCCCACACTTGTTAATCCCAACTCCATAGGAGTCCGGCATGCCGCGCAGCCGTATTTTGGCCGTAGTAGCGATTTCTGTAGTCGTTGCCTGCACGTCCGAGAAAACCGAGACCATGCCAGCCCCGCCACCACCCGGTCACGTGAACATGACGCTCAAGTGCGTCGATGGCGGCGGATTGAATTTCGTCGTTGTTCCTTCCAAAGTAAGGCTACCTGCGCCCACGGCGGCCTTCACGTGGCATAACGATCCGACAAGCAACGTAGACGGAGTCATCAGCGCACAGAACCCGAAGTACCCATTCAACGGGCGCAAGCTGATTGCCCCTCACAACGGTGTAGTAGTGGGTAAACCCGTCGTCGGCACTCCAGCCGACACGTACAAGTATTCGATAACTGTTATTTGTCCGACAAGCGGCACGAGTATGGACACAACAATTATCGACCCGGACATGATCATCCCCTGGCATATCACTCAATAAAGGACACGAGTTGTGTCGGCACCTGATGAGGCCGGCCACGAATCACCCGAATTCATCGGGCCCTACCGAATCATCAGGGTCCTCGGTGAAGGCGGAATGGGCACGGTCTACGAGGCAGAAGAGACCGGTGCCTTCAGGCGGAGCGTCGCAGTCAAGGTTGTACGCTCTGGCTTACGCTCCCGGGAAGTAAGAGCACGCTTCGAAGCCGAGCGCCAGGCGCTTGCGCTGATGGATCATCCAGGCATCGCCAAGGTTCTTCAGGCAGGCGAAACGGAAACGGGCGATCCTTTCTTTGCGATGGAACTGGTGAAGGGGCTGCCAATCGATGACTTCTGCGATTCGCGCCGCCTCTCGACCAAGGAGCGACTCGAGCTCTTCGTGGCTGTGTGCCAGGCGGTGCAGCACGCCCACCAGAAAGGCGTCATTCATCGCGACATCAAGCCCTCGAACATCCTCATCACAGAGGTGGATGGAAAACCGCAGCCGAAGATTATCGACTTCGGCATCGCGAAAGCACTTGGGCTGAAACTGACCGAGAAAACGATGGTCACGCTGATCGGCACGCCGATCGGTACTGCCGTTTACATGAGTCCCGAACAAGCTGAGTCTTCGGGAATAGACGTCGATACGCGAAGTGACATCTACTCACTCGGCGTACTGCTTTATCTCCTGCTCGTCGGCCGCCTCCCAGCGGAGCCGAAAGACGCGGGAATGCCTGCGTTCATGTACCGGCTCGCATCAGGCAACGCGAACACGCCGAGGCCCAGCGTTCGTTTCAACGAGCTCGCGGATTATCGCGAAGCTATAGCGGCCGCGAGGCACACCACTGCGGAGCATCTCGAGCGCGACCTCTCCGGAGACCTCGACTGGATCGTGATGAAAGCACTCGAGCCACAACGCGCTCGGCGATACGATACGGCGGCGGCGTTGGCTACCGACGTCGAAAGGTTTTTGCAACATCAACCCGTTGTCGCGCGCCCACCGACCAGCGGATACCGGCTCCGCAAATTTGTCCGCAGAAACCGCGCGGCAGTCGCGGGCGCGACAATCGCGGCCATCGCTTTGATCGTGAGCTCGGTGCTCGCGACTGCCGGGATGGTGCGAGCAGTTCACGCTGAGCGAGCGGCCGCGCAGGAAGCAGCCGCCGCGAAGCAGGTGAGCGATTTTCTCGTCGAGTTGTTCGAATCACCGAATCTCAGCAAGGTCGACGGCAGCCAGATCACCGCTCGCGACTTGCTCGACCGAGGCGCCACCCGCTCACTCGCAGACCTCGACGGGCAGCCGCAACTACAAGGGCGGATGATGCAGACGATCGGCACGGCTTACACAGCGCTCGGGCTGTATCCGGAAGCACTTCCGCCGCTCGAGCGAGCGTTGAAAGCGAAAGAGCAGTCGCTCGGTACTAACAACAAGTCCGTGGCCGAGACCGAGATCGCAATCGGTGAGGCGATGGCCGGTCACGGAGATATCAAGCCTGCCGAGCAGCACTTTCAACGGGCCATTGCAATCAGTACCAGTGCGTCCGGTCCAAACGATCCACTCGTTGCAGAAGGTCTCGCGGGCCTGGCGAGACTGCGTCTGCGCGCGGGTAATAACTCCGAAGCGGAAGCTCTCTACAAGCGGGCGATCGCAATCGATCATAAGACTCTCAAGCCTGATGCTTCGATCCTTGCGCGTCACCTTCTGTCACTCGGTGTCGTGTACTGGGCGCAGGGTCGGTACTCCGATGCGGAGCCGCTGATGAGACAAAGCCTTACCATCGAGGAACGTCGCCTTGGCCCAGACCACCCCGACCTTGCACCAGCGCTCAACAATCTTGGCGGGATTTACTGGTCCCTCGGCCGCTACAGCGACGCGCTTCCACTTTACGAGCGCGCGAGAAAAACGTTCGAGCGCACTCTCGATCCGATGCATCCGAACGTTGCCTCAGTATTGAATAACCTCGGTGAGACTTACTGGAAGCTCGGTCGATACAAGGATGCAGAACCATTGTTTCGACGCGCGCTTACTATTAAGGAGGCGCGTCTCGCGCAGGGCGATCCCAGCATCGCGGTAACGCTGAATGGACTCGCCGGAATGCTGCGCGACGAGAAGCGTTATGAGGAATCAGAGCCGTTGTACCAGCGTGCGTTGACCATCCGGCGACAGGCCTTGCCGCCGGGCAACTCGGACATCGCGGAAACGGTGCGCGATTATTCCGAGCTGCTGAGGGCGACAGGTCGCGCAAAATCAGCCGACGGTCTACTCGCCGAGTACAAGGTTGGGAAATAGGCGTCGGCAAAAATCGTTTATCGCTGCCGCAGCGAAGGCAGCAGGCAACTGACGAAAATACAAAAACCCCCGGCAAGTGCCGGGGGTTTTTTATTTGGAAAAGAACTCAGCGCCGACCGAATATGTCGGGATCTGAATGCAACGAGAGTGTTCTTACTCGCCGAGTCGAATATTTACAACTCGATCGCCGCCACCCTGCGTGAGCGAATGCACGTTGAGGCTGATGTAATCGCCCGTCCTCAGCTTGCCAAGAACCGCCTGTAAATCTGCGGCCGACCTGATCTCGCGACGAGGCGCCGGATACAACACCTCGAAGATGACGTCGTTCGGACCCAGTTTCTGGAACGAAGGTCCAAGCGGCACCACATCGGTCACCATCACACCGCGACGATTCTCGGGAAGCGCTGCGCGACTCACAATCTCCGGCGGAATAGCAGCGAGAGTGACGCCGAGCTCTGAGCTTGCGAGTCCGGCTGCGGGTTTGGCTGCGGCAGGACTCAACGTGGTAGCGGCAACACGTGCCGTCTCGGTCAGCTCGGTAAGCCTGACACTCACGCTCTTCTTCTGGCCGTAACGCATAACCTCGAGTTGCACGTTCTCACCAGGTTGATGATTGCGAACGACCCGCTGCAACGTGCTCACCCGATCGACCTTTTGCCCATCTGCGGTGACGATGATGTCGCCAGCCTGCATTCCTGCGCGCTCAGCCCCACTGCCGGGATTGAACCCGTCCACCTTCGCGCCGCGAATGTCTTTCATTCCTGCGACGGCAGCGTCTTCGGGAGTTACCTCGCGAATGAGGATGCCGAGCACGCCGACGCGAACTTTTCCATGCGCGATGATGTCATCCATGACCTTCTTCGCAAGCGTAATCGGTATCGCGAATCCGTAACCGGCGTTGACACCGTTCTGACTTGCGATTGCGCTCGTGATGCCGATCACTTCGCCGCGCTGATTTACAAGCGGGCCACCCGAGTTACCAGGATTGATGGCGGCATCTGTCTGAATGAGATCGCTGATCGAATAATTATTCGGATCGTTGCGGCGGCTGAGGAGGCCGGGAAGACTGCGTCCCTTGGCACTAATGATTCCCGCGGTGACCGTGAAGTCGAAGCCCAGTGGATTGCCGATTGCCAGAACCCATTCGCCAACTCGACTCTTCGTGTCGTCGCCAAGCGGGAGGGTCGGGAAGCTGTTGCCTTCGATTTTCACAACGGCGATGTCCGTCGTCGGATCGTTACCAACGACGCGTGCCTTGTAGACGCGATTGTCGAGCATTTGCACTGTGACGCGGTCGGCAATGGTGGTGCGGTCTTCCATCGTCACGACGTGATTGTTGGTGAGGATGTATCCGTCTTTGGTGACGAGAAAACCTGATCCCGAGCCTTGCTGAACTTGCGGCTGCTGCTGCTGGTTGAAGAAATCCTCGAATCCAGGCGGCAGTCCGTCCGGAGCCTGACGGCGCGTGTTCGCCGATGGCTTACTCTCGACTGAAATCGCGACGACTCCAGGTGTTACGTGATCAGCAATCTCGACGAACGCGTTGCTGGCCCCAACAAGTGGAGCGACGGTGCTGGCATCTGGCCGGCTCTGCGCGAAACCAAGCCTCGAGAGGTTCAACCCGCCCGAGGCGATGATCAATCCGCCGAGGAACGCGACAACGACTGCGCCGCCCCAGCGAGCACGTGATGAAAGAGAAGACATAAAACCTCAAACCCCTGTGTGAATTTTTCTTCAATAATAAGACACCGGCCGCCCCTTCTAGGTTGCGGCCGGTGCTCACAAAATTCTACTTCTTGTCGTCGACGATCTCGTAGTCCGCTTCGACTACATCGTCCGCCGCTGGCGTTGCGCTGTCCGTGGGCGGAACACCGTTTCCGGATTCACCACCAGCACCTGCCGCCGCCGACTCCTGAGCTTGCTGCTGGTAGAACGACTGGCCGGCTTCGCTGAACACCTTCGTCAGCTCTTCCTGCGCAGCGCGGATCTCTGTCATGTCATCCCCGCGCAGTGCTTTCCGGGACCGCTCGATCGACGCGTCGATGCGCGTCTTCACATCCGGATTCACCTTCTCGCCCCACTCCTTCACGTTCTTTTCGACTTCGTACGTCATCGAGTCGAGACGGTTGCGCGCATCGATGTTCTCGCGCGCCTCCTTATCCGACGCCGCATTCTTCTCGGCGTCCTTCACCATGCGATCGATCTCGGAGTCGGTAAGACCACTGGACGCCTCGATGCGAATCTTCTGCTCCTTGGCAGTCGCCTTGTCCTTCGCCGTCACGTGCAGGATGCCGTTGGCGTCGATGTCGAATGTCACCTCGACCTGCGGAAGTCCGCGCGGTGCGGGCGGAATGCCAGTCAGCTGGAACTTGCCGATGGTCTTGTTATATGTAGCAAGCTCGCGCTCGCCCTGAAGAACGTGAATCTCGACAGTTGTCTGATTGTCATCGGCAGTCGAGAAAGTCTCGCTCTTCTTGGTAGGTATCGTCGTGTTGCGCGGAATGAGTACCGTGGTAACTCCTCCCAGCGTCTCGATTCCAAGCGACAGCGGTGTAACGTCGAGGAGCAGCACATCTTTCTGCTCGCCCGTCAGGACCGCGCCCTGAATCGCCGCGCCGATTGCGACAACTTCGTCAGGATTTACACCCTTGTTCGGATCCTTGCCGAAGAATTTCTTGACGATCTCCTGGATCTTTGGAATACGCGTAGAGCCACCGACGAGAATGACTTCGTCGATCTCGCTTGGCTTGATGCCGGCATCCTTGAGCGCTTGCTCCATGGGAGGAATCGTGCGCTGGATCAGGTCGTCCACCAGCTGCTCGAACTTGGCGCGGGTGAGCTGGTAATTGAGATGCTTCGGACCGCTCTGATCCGCAGTGATGAACGGAAGATTGATGTCCGTAGTCTGCGTCGTGGACAGCTCCATCTTCGCTTTTTCGCCCGCTTCCTTCAGCCGCTGGAGCGCCATCGGATCTTTGGAGAGGTCGATTGCCTGATCGCGCTTGAATTCGGTGACGAGCCAGTCAATGACGCGCTGATCGAAATCGTCTCCCCCAAGGTGGGTGTCACCGTTGGTGGATTTGACTTCGAACTGTCGTGAGCCTTCGACATCATAGAGCTCGAGCACGGAGATGTCATAGGTACCACCGCCCAGGTCGAATACCGCGACTTTCTCGTCTTTCTTCTTGTCGAGGCCGTATGCAAGTGCCGCTGCTGTCGGCTCGTTGATGATACGGAGCACGTCGAGGCCTGCAATCTTGCCGGCGTCCTTAGTTGCCTGACGCTGCGAATCGTTGAAGTAAGCCGGGACGGTGATAACTGCTTTTTCGACCTTGTAGCCGAGGTAGTCTTCGGCCGTCTGCTTCATTTTCTGAAGGATCATGGCGGAGACTTCGGGCGGGGTGAAGCGCTTGCCCTGAACTTCGACGGTTGAAACATCGTTGCCGCCAGCTACAACCTTATAAGGAACGCGGCCTGCCTCTTCCTTTACTTCGCCCATCTTGCGGCCCATGAAGCGCTTGATGGAGAAGACGGTGTTCTGCGGATTTGTCACAGCCTGCCGTTTTGCGATCTGGCCGACGAGCCTTTCGCCGTCCTTCGTGAATCCGACAACCGAAGGGGTCGTCCGACCACCTTCGGCGTTGGGGATGACGACCGGGTCACCGCCTTCCATCACAGCGACGACGGAGTTGGTGGTACCCAGGTCGATTCCAATAACCTTGTCTGCCATGTAAGCCTCTTTTAGTTAGTGCTTTTGAGATTGCGGAGAGTAAAGGGCAATTGGTGAGCCCAAATATTCTGCCAGAACGGCAGAACATCAGATTTAGACCGCCAGATCAATTCAGAAGCTTGTGGGCTCGCTAGGCAGTTCCAGTTCAAACAGCAACGGCTTTTGACACGGATCAAACGCGTGGAACTGCAAATCAGAAACAATGATTGGTTTCTCTGTCATTGCCTCTGATGTGTTTTCCCACGCTTCTGATCCGTGAATCGCGCTGTTACAGAGGGTTTGAGTCGAAAGGGGCACCTTCGTTACACGAGCGTTACCTCCCAAGGGTCTGTTTGGCTCAACTGTGCTGGCTCGCCCAACCGGCCGCGCGTAAATTCAAGGTCTCACGACACCAATCCCGGAGCACCGCTTGCAGCTCATCCCAAGAGACGCGCAGTTCTACGACATCTTTGCGCAGGTCGCCGCCCGGCTCTCTGGCTCAGCCAGCCTGCTCCACGACTTGTTCAAGGACCCCGCGAAGCTCGAGCAGCACGTCGCTTCCATCAAGAAGCTCGAGCACGAGGCTGACAACCTCACTCACGACATCATCGATCGCATCAACCGCACCTTCGTCACCCCGTTCGACCGGGAAGACATCCACACGCTCGCGGGCAAGCTCGACGACGTTGTCGATCTCATCGACGGATGCGCTCGCCGAGCGTCCATCTTCCACCTGAAGAGCTCGCGGCAGCACGCGGTGATTCTTTCCGAAGTCTTGCTTAGGTCAGCGCGCAGCGTCGAGGAAACAGTCAAGCAGATGAAGGACCCGAAAGCTGTGAGCGCCGCGAATCGACAGCTCAAGCTGCTCGAGGAAGAGGGCGATGCACTGTATCACGAGGCGATGGAGAGCCTGTTCTCTTCCACGAGTGACGCAATCGAAGTCATTAAATGGAAAGAGCTCTACGACAAGATCGAAGACGCAATCGATCAATGTGAAGATGTCGGCAACGTGCTGCAGAGCATCTCGCTGAAAAACGCCTGAGCCCGTGATTTACTACATCGCTGCGATCGTCCTCGTAGCCTTCATATTCGATTTCATCAACGGGTTCCACGACTCCGCCAACGCGATCGCCACGATCGTGGGAACCCGCGTGCTGAGCCCTCTCGCGGCAGTCGTCTGGGCAGCCTCCTTCAACTTCGCCGCAGCCTTCACCGTGGGAACAGCGGTTGCAAAGGCGATCTCCAAGGGCATGATCGATGGCAACATCGTCACTCCTGAAGTCGTCCTCGGCGGCCTGATCGGGGCGATCATCTGGAATCTCATCACATGGTTCTATGGGATCCCATCCAGTTCGTCGCACGCCCTGATCGGTGGGTACGCAGGAGCGGCAATCGCGCGCGCCGGATGGGCCGCGATCGAATGGGGCACGAAGTGGATTCAGACTCTGTCGTTCATCGTT
The DNA here is from genome assembly GCA_025357975.1 of Gemmatimonadaceae bacterium. Taxonomy (GTDB): domain Bacteria; phylum Gemmatimonadota; class Gemmatimonadetes; order Gemmatimonadales; family Gemmatimonadaceae; genus UBA4720. Next base: position 947 of record JANYKY010000309.1, on the reverse strand, counting down.
ATCTCCCCGCTGGTTGGATTGATGGCGGGATTGCTCCTGATGATCATCGTCTACTGGGTGTTCCAACGAATGGCGCCGGGGCGAGTAGACAGGTTCTTCAGGGTTGCGCAGCTCATCAGCTCCGCAGCGCTGTCCCTGGCTCATGGAGGCAACGATGCGCAGAAGACGATGGGCATCATTGTCAGCCTGCTGATCTCCGTGAAACCGCTGATGGCCGCACAGACGGGATTCGCGCATCACATGTACCTCTCCTCGAATGCGATTCCACTCTGGGTAGAGATGATGGCGTACACGGCCATCTCGCTTGGCACGTTGTTCGGCGGCTGGCGCATCGTACACACCATGGGATCGCGGATCACGAAGCTGCGACCAGTATCCGGATTCTGCGCCGAGACGGGCGGCGCGCTCGCGATCACGCTGGCTACGCACTACGGAATTCCGGTGAGTACCACTCATACAATCACGGGCTCGATCGTCGGTGTCGGCGCCACAACCCGCCTCTCGGCCGTGCGCTGGGGAATCGCCCGAAGTATTGTATGGGCATGGCTTATTACGATTCCTGCTTCGGGCATCATGGCGGCACTTGCTTACTACGGCCTGAGCAAAATCATCTCGCGGTAACCTCCCGTGACGTTTGATCCGTCGCTGTTCACCAACCGTGAGCTGAGCTGGCTCGAGTTTAACGCCAGGGTACTGCACGAAGCGTTCGACAGCCGCAACAAGCTCCTCGAGCGGCTCAAGTTCATCTCGATCTTCAGCACCAATCTCGACGAGTTCTACATGGTGCGAGTCGCTGGTATCCGACGCCAGATCGCGGCGGGGATGCAGGCATCATCGCCCGATGGAATGACGCCCGAACAGCAGCTCGACGCTATTCACGAGAGAGTCTGAATCCACTTCGTGCCCCATTCGATCGCGGCCCATCCGGCGCGCGCGATTGCCGCTCC
>JANYKY010000299.1 GCA_025357975.1 Gemmatimonadaceae bacterium | reverse complement strand
TCAACCGCCGCAGCCAGCGCCTGCTGGAGCGCGAGCTTGCCCTGGCCGAAGGCATGGCCGGCAAGGGGCTGATGAGCGAGGTCGAGGTGATGCGGGTGCGGCGCCAGGTCAACGACCTGCAGCAGGATCCAAAGGAGCCGTTTCGACCTGGCTTCTGACGATTGGCCGGCGCAAGGCACTTGATCGCCTCCGGGCAAAACGCCGGTACAAGGAAGATCCGGTTGGACGAGACAAGACGTTCGCGGACCTTCCCGCACCTGGACCGGATCCTTCGGAAGAAAGCGAGGGACTTGAATTGAGAACTCATGTTCGGGCGGCATTGTTGGAACTGCCGGACGAACAGAGAGAAGTGCTGGAGCTGGGGTATTTCAGTGGGTTGAGTCAAACCGAGATTGCTGATGCGACAGGTCAGCCACTGGGAACGGTAAAGACGCGAATGCGTCTGGCAATGCAGAAATTGAGGGAGCCACTATCAATGCACCGCAGGGTAACGGAGTGACCGACATGAGCCACGAGGAGGCGTTCTCCGAGCTGGCGGCGGTTGCGCTCGATTCGGCGCCATCCGAGGTCGCCGAAGCCGTGCGTGCGCATGCGTCAGTGTGCCCAGAGTGCGGACCCGAACTTTCCGCCCTCGATGATACGGTCGCTGTGGTCGGCGAGCTGATTCCAGAAGTCCGGGTCAATCCCGGTCGCGGCGCCGGGATTCGGTCACGCCTGATCATGCGCGCACGGAATGAGCGCGAGTCGCGTACTGCTGCCGTCCCGGGGCCACCTGACCTGTCTCGTGGAGTTGCAAGCCTGACCGGCTTTGGCCACAAGGCTACTCCAAGCGCGCAGAGAGCAAGCATCGACACAAGGCGACAGACTCCCGCAACGCCATTGCGACAGACTCCCGCAACGCCAATACGACAACCGGCGCACTTCGAGTCACCGTCCCGATTCAACTGGTACGCGATTGCCGCCACAGTTGCATTCGTTCTCACTGGTGCCCAACTCCTGAGGGTCACCAACGATCGAAACCAGATGCGCGCAGCGCTTGCCGCCGCGACTCCAGCGAGCTCTGCGGTTGCGACGAAACCTGCGAACGATTCGATGGCAGTGGTCGCAAGCCAGCGAGAAGCGATGATTCAATCGATGGCGGGACCTGATGTAAAAGTCGTTTCCCTCGCCGTCAGCAAAGCAGTGCCGCAGCCGCTTGGACGCATGTTCTGGAATCGCGCAACCAACGACTGGATGATGGTGACGTACGGATTGCCCGCACCAAAACCAGGAAAGACATACCAGGTATGGCTCGTTACCGACAAGGCTAAAATATCAGCTGGTACGTTTAGGCCGGACGCACAGGGAAGGACGGTCATGCATGCCAACTATGCCCTTGCACGCGACGCACTGAGAGCGATTGCAATCACAGAAGAGCCAGACGGGGGCGTACCGGCGCCGACAGGTCCGATGGTCGTGGTTGGATCTGCATGATTCCGCATGATTCCGCCGTGATCTGAAAAGAAAAAGCCCCGGCATCGCTGGGGCTTTCTCTTTTCAGGTCTAGTGTGCTGTTACCGGCTGGATTTCCTGGTCGACTTTCGTGTCGATTTCCTCGCGGTTTTCCTGCCAGATGATTTCCTGACCGAGGTTTTTTTCGCTGAAGACTTTCTGCCCGATGATTTCTTTGCGGCAGTCTTCCTTCCCGACGTTTTCCTGGGAACCTTGGCGCCCTTGGCGCGAGCTTCAGACAACCCAATCGCGATCGCCTGCTTACGGCTCGTAACCTTCGGACCCGTCTTGCTGCCCGATCTGAGAGTGCCCTTCTTCTCTCGATGCATAGCCGATTTTACGCTTTTACTTGCGGCCTTTCCGTACTTTCGCCCGCCGGATGATTTTCGTGCTGCCATAGTACGAAGTCTCCTCGTGTGGGGGGTAATGATGCGGCTCAGGCCGCGATACTCCTGACGGCTGCCAGGCAGTAGTCGAAATAATCGAGGCTCGCATCGGCCCGAATAAGCAACCCTTCCGCGATTCCGATCCGGGAATCAGGAAACGACCGCACCTGCGGCTCGATCACATGTCCCAGCCAACCCTCGGCGTGACCGATATCGATGATTGCATGCGCTCCGTAGTAAACCACAGCTTTCTTTTTCATCCCGACCCGAAGTGCGCCATGAACAACACGAGTGCACCGTTGCGGCGCCAGCAACTCAACAGCCCCAAGTGCACCTTGAGCGCGGAACGCGTTACGCCGGGGAATGCACGCCCAGAGCATGACGTTCACGCCGGCGAGTACCTGCCACGGTAGCTCCGATGCATCCGGCGAGCGCAGATCGAGGCCTTCGATCAGGCGATGAAAAAGGTGCGTATGCACCGCATGAGATTTTCCCTTTCCCATTTCATCCCAGTAGTTCGACGCCATCTCCATTTTTACTTCACCGCGAGTACCGAGCTGGGCCAGAGCCACGAGATCGTCAAAGGCCGCCTCGCCCGCGCATTCCATCCTGAAAAACCATTCGAGCTGGGCACGCGTCGCCTCACTGGCGACGAACGCATAGAGGTCATGCTCATATAGAGGATGGCCGAACGCAGCAGATCTGTACCACCCCGCGAAAGAAGAAGGATCTTCGGGAAGTGCCTCGGAAGAAAAGCCATGATTCGCTTCCAGCCGCCGAAGCATGTCGTTCTCCCATGGCCGCTCGAGCTCATGCAACAAGCGGCAGGGAAGCGGATGATATTGATTGGCCAGCGACGAATCCGTCGGAAGCCGGACATGCTGCTGGTATAGAACGACAAGTGCGCGATGGAGCTCGTCACGCGCATCGTGATCTATCCATGAAGCGCTTTGTCTGTCGGTGGTGTGATCGGGAGGATAAGCGCGGCGCGCAATTGTGCGGGCTTCGGAGATCAACTCCTCCTCGAGACCGATGTCATGCTCGAGAAGCTGGTCCAGCCGAGGCTCGTCGATAATGCGCCGCAGCAGCACGCTGAGACTCTCATGAGCGGGTTGCGCGCTCGTCCCGGGAGAAAGCAAAGGAACAGTCGGAAGCGCTATCGATTCAAGCATCAGTCTGGCTCAGGCTGTGCAATTAGTCATTCCAGCAGGTGCGCTTCTGCACTCGCGCACCATAAGGGCTCCCATTTGCAAAAGGCGAGCCCTATCGCTCATCAGTCGCGCCGGTAACATGCCCAATCGGTTTGTGCGTCCAGTCGAAAGTGACACGACGCTCCCGTCGTTTATTGACGAGGCGAGCAGACTTCGCGCGTTCGCTCCCCCCTTTCGCTTCACCTCATTTTTCTCGCCGGAAGATACGCTTTTATGCGTCTGCGCATCCGAAGCGGCTCTCGCGCACGCCCGTCTGCCAGGTGGCAGCAGCCACTATCAGTTGCATGACCCTCTCCGTATTGCGGAGCTCACAACTGGCAGCGGCCTCGTCGGCCTCCATCTTTTGAGAATCGAGCACCGCAGTCGTCTCGCCGCGCTCGACGTTGACCCTGCTGCCGTGGACACGGCACGCAGCAACGCAAAGCTTCTCGGACTCGAAGACAGATCTCACTTCGACTGTATCGACCTCTGGTCTGACAATACCGCCACGATTCTCAGCAACTACGAGCCACACCTGATAATCTGCAATCCTCCATATGTACCGGAACCGCCAGACTGGCGGCTGCAAATCGAAGCTGGCTCCGGTGATGACGGTACTGCGCACCTGATGCGAACGCTCGATCTCGCCGCGCAAGTAAGGCCCAGGGCAATGGCTCTATCATGGTGCAGTCTCTCAGATCCGCGGCGAATTGTCGCCGAGGCAGAGGAGATTGGCTATATGCTGAATTCGCTGTTCGTCGTAGTCATCGCTGACGGTGAGTACTCAGGCGCCGTGAAAGAGTATCTTCGGTCCTTGCCCAGTGCATATATCAATGAAAGCGAGACTCTCCGGTGCGCGGTCGCTCCCGATGGCTCAGCCGGATTCGGGTATCTGCTGATGGCTGGCGATTTTTTCTATGCCGGCGATGCAGGGCGAACCCCGTCAAGCGCGAATTTCGTCGAACATATCTGTGAAGATTTCGCTGTGCGTGGATTGAGCGCGCTGGTTAATCCGGTCGGGCCCGTCCCGGTGAGAACCTGGCTTCTCGACCGGTGGGACGAGCTGAGAATTCGGGCTTCACTTCACGGAGAGATCGCAGGTACCGTGACGACCGCCGCGTGAAATTCCTCGGGATTGGTGAAACGAACGACCTTGGCGACATGTACCTGCGGCTGCTTCAGGAAGGACACGAGGTACGCATTTTCATGTCTGACGAAAACTCGGCTGGAGTTATGGCCGGGATGCTCGATTTCACGGATGACTGGGAAGCAGAGCTAGACTGGATTCGTCAAGCGGGCAGCCAGGGAATCATTCTGTTCGAAACGGCATCTCATGGCGAGTTACAGGATCGCCTGAGACGCGAGGGATTCAACGTCGTTGGTGGAAGCGCTCTCGGCGATCGCCTGGAGAGCGAGCGTGACTACGGGCAGGAAGTGCTGAGCGAATTCGGACTGAAGACAGCTCGGAGCACTCTCTTTTCAAGCTTCGACGATGCAATCGCTTTCGTGCGAAAAAGTCCCGCTCGTTACGTGTTCAAGCTTAACGGCTCAAACTGGTCATCGACGCGAACGTATGTAGGGCAGCTGGAAAACGGGGACGACATGATCGCCGTGCTTTCACTGACCCGTGACAACTGGATTGGAGAAGACAATACCGAGTTCGTCTTGATGGACTATGTGTCGGGCGTAGAAGTTGGGGTCGGCGCGTTTTTCAATGGGGAGCGCTTTATGTCTCCAGCAAATCTGGACTGGGAGCACAAGAAGTTTTTCCCCGGGGACATCGGTGAGCTCACTGGTGAGATGGGAACTGTGGTCACGTATCGCGGCGCCGAGAGAATGTTCGACGCCACGCTGGCCCGGGTTGCTCCAATGCTCAGGGAATCCGGGTACTGCGGCTACATTAACCTCAATACAATTGTGAACGAGGAGGGTATCTGGCCGCTCGAGTTTACGTGCCGGTTCGGATATCCGGGGTTTCCGATACTCGATTCGCTTCACAAGGAACGGTGGGGCTCGATTTTCGCCGCGATGACGTCACGCGACCGAACGACTGTAGACACACACCGAGGTTTTTCGGTCGGGGTAGTCATGACGGTTCCCCCGTTTCCTTATTCCGATGGTTATGCGGATCTGGGCAAGGGAATGCCGATTTGTTTTCGCGACTCATTGACGAGCGAAGATCGAAATGCCCTGCACTACGGCGAGGTTGCGATGGCAAACGCCCAGCTCGTGACCGCGGGAATGGTAGGCTACATAATGGTGGTGACCGGGCTTGGCGAATCGGTCGAGGCGGCGAGAGAAGAAGCCTATGGGCGAGTGAAGAAAGTGGTCATTCCGAACTGTCGCTACCGAAACGATATCGGTCTCCGATTCATCGACGAAGACTGCGCGAGCATGCGCAAACTGGGATTGCTCGATTGAAAGCCGACGCAGATTCAATCGACGCCGATCCAATCGACGGAGCGGTTCTCCGACTTACTGCGGGTATGGGCCCCGAATCGCATCGCCAAATTCTTGCCCGGTGTCTCTCCGGATCGTTATCACCGGCGGTAGCGCTCATGCAGCTTTTGATCGACACCGAGAACGCCGCGGCTGTGCGCGCAACCATTGACGAGCTTGCCCTCAGGGTAGCGAACGTGTCACGCGCGACCGACAGCCTGGTCAGAGACAGAGTCGACGATCTGACCCAGCTGATGGTCGAGAACGAGCTCGGCTGCGAGCGCATCGCCGAAATGCTGCGATCGAACATGGACTCACCAGAAATGGCTCCGACTGTCGAAGCGGGAATTGCTTTTTGCGAGAGGCTGTTTGACTGGTCGGTGCAGCAATCCGAAGAGGCTAGTGTAGCGCTGTATTCGCTTGGCAACCCAACTCTTCTCGAGCGTGCGACGAGCGAGATCGTCGCGCAGCTCGATGCCTGGCACGTACTCGGTAAAACCAAGACCGTGCTCGATCTCGGATGCGGAATTGGTCGCATCGCCTGCGCGATTGCGCCCAAAGTGCGCGAGATTCACGGGATCGACGTTTCCAGAGGAATGATCAACATCGCATTGAGACGATGTGAGCCGCTTACCAATGTCCACCTGCTCAAGAGCACCGGCCACGATTTACGCGAGTTCAGCGATGAATGGTTCGACACAGTGATTGCCGTTGACACGTTCCCATACATCAACCAATCCGGCGCGGCTCTCGTCGAATCACACTTCAGCGAAACGAAGAGGGTGCTGAAGGAGAACGGTGATCTCGTGATCTTCAACTATTCGTATCGTGGCGACGATGACGCTGACCGCCACGACGTTCGACGGTTGGCGGCGGAGTATGGCTTCGGAGTCGTAGTTGCCGGCGAGCATCCGTTCAGCATCTGGAACGGATCTGCATTTCATCTGCGCAAGGCCGAGGTGAAAAAAGTCTGACGATTCCATTGCGCCGGACACTGACGACTCTCTCGCTGGTGTTCGTGATGTACTTCAATGTGTCCGGCGGCGCATTCACAACGGAATCGCTCATTGCGAGCACGGGGCCGGGTCTCGGGCTATTGATCCTGATTCTGGTTCCGTTGTTCTGGTCGCTTCCGGAGACGCTCATTGTTGGAGAGCTGGCCAGCATGCTGCCTGAAGAAGGCGGCTACTACAAGTGGGTATATCGCGCATTCGGCCCGTTCTGGGCGTTTCAGAACGGATGGTGGACCTGGCTGTATTCGCTCGTCGACATGGCGATCTACCCGGTGCTGTTCAATCAGTACCTCTCCTTCTTTTTTCCGCACTTGAGCCCGGTAATGCAATGGCTCATCGCACTCGCAGTGATCTGGGGCGCAACCTCCATAAATCTGAGAGGCGCTGGAAGAGTTGGCACCGTGTCAGTAGCGAGCGGCTCGTTCATACTCGCGACGTTTCTCGTGATCTCGATCGCGTCGGTTTCCCATATTCATCATTTGCCCTGGCAACCGTTCGCCCAGGCGGGGGCCACGCGGTTGAGTGGGCTCGGCGTAGGGATCTCGATCGCGCTATGGAACTACATCGGATGGGACAATGCATCCACGGTTCAAGGTGAAGTCATCGACGCAACGAGAAGTTATCCGCGCGCACTGGCCTTGACGCTTCCACTTGTAACGCTTGGATATCTGGTTCCGCTGATGGCGACGCTCGGTGCAACGGACTGGACGACGTGGAGGGAAGGCGGATGGCCCGATATTGCCAGAGCAGCTACGGGAATGCTCGGAGGCCCGCTTGCGATATGCATAGCGCTCGCAGGAATGGTGAGTGCAATCGCGTTGTTCAACGCGCTGCTGTTGTCTTACTCGCGAATTCCCTTCGCGATGGCTGGTGACAAGCTTCTTCCCGCTTTTCTCTCGCGCGCAGACGCGAGGGGCACTCCCCGGAACGCCGTCATTGTCTCCGCTGTCTGGTATTCGGTGTTCGCACTCTTGTCATTCGCGCATCTTGTCGTTGCCGACGTTTTGCTGTATTCGATGGCTTTGTTTCTCGAGTTCGGGGCGCTCATCGCCTTGCGGATGCGAGAGCCAAATCTTCGCGGCGCATTTCGTATTCCCGTCGGGACTGCGGGCGTGATGTTGCTGGCGGCAGTACCCGTGGTGATCTTGCTGATCGTAACCGGGTTGGAGTTACGCGATGGTGAATACGGACTTCCGGCAATCAGCGCTGCCCTTGGCGCGGCATTGCTCGGTTTGCCCGGCTACTGGCTTGCTAGACGCTTTCTTCAGGGGGCGGATCAGGTAGCTCTCTGACTCCTGTCATTTTTCCGGCGGTCCATGTGCCGTCTATCCTTGCCTCGCCCACGTGCGCGGGCGCGGGCCCAACGCCACGTCACGACGGCGATGATGATCAGCAGCAGCCAGTAGAGCGGAATCACGACATCGTGAAACGCGCGCATCCGTTTTTCGAAGAGATACGTCGCGATCGCGACGATACTGCACGCGAGCCAGGGGCCGAGAAGGGGGCCGGGATCGCGGCCGTGAAACGGCCCTTTCCCGGATCCCTTTGGTGCCTTGTCAGGACTAGCGGAGGTCATACTGACAATTCTACCGCCCTATCACCCTCGGCGAATGCCCCGAACGTCCCGACGCCGGTCGCCCCGACCCTGATTCAGGTCGACCTTATCCCTGTGGAGATCGCGGAGATCGCCACGCGCCTCGCCGTATTCACCCTGACGAACATCCTGGCGGACCTCACGCTTGTCGGATCCCAGCTCGCGACGGTCTGAGCGAACTTCTCGCGTGTCACGACGCAGGTCGCGGCATTCTGACTGAGAACCATCCTGATTTCGGCACCACTTTGTCTGGTGCGCAAGCGTGGTTTGTGCTCCAGCTGACATCGCGCCCCCAATGACAAGGGCTCCGAGTGCAGCAATTGTTTTTCCTTTCATGAAAATCTCCCAGCAACAGGTTTATTGAATTCACCGCGCGTCTCTCGCGCCACTGCTGGGATAGACGGGACACCTGAACTGACGTTAAGAAAAAGCGCGGACCCAAAACGTTAAGGAGAATTCTTCGCGAGAATTTCGAGCGCAGGCCCGGTGAGGCGAAACATCGTCCAGTCATCCATTGGATCTGCACCGAGACTTCGATAGAACGAAATCGCCAGATCGTTCCAGTCCAGCACGAACCATTCGAGGCGTCCACAGTCGCGCTCGATGGCGATCTGTGAAAGTCGGCTGAGCAACGCACGCCCCACCCCGCGTCCGCGTGCCGCAGGGCTGACGAAGAGATCTTCGAGAAAAACTCCGCGTTGCGCGAGAAACGTCGAATAGCTGTGAAAGAACAGGGCGAAACCCACTGGCTCGTTATCCGCGCTCGCGATCAGTACTTCAGCCGCAGGGTGTTCCCCGAAAAGAGTCACTCGAAGCTTGTCTGCGCTCGCAACGCATTTGTCGCGAAGCCGCTCATACTCGGCAAGATCCTGAATGAAGCGAAGAATGAGCGGCAGGTCATCTTCAACGGCCGTTCGTATACTGATGTTGCTCGACGTTGTTGTCACACAGTGATTATCGATCTGGCGCCGGTGAGTGTCAACGTCATCTTTATCGGATCGCTCTTCGCTAATCGAGGGATGCAAAGCATGCGTGCAGTGAACGCGTTTCTGCTGGTGCTAGTTGTTGTCGGCTGTAACCGCAGGCCGTCAGGCGAAGTCGGTTCTGAAAACGAAGCGCGACGATTGCCGACCGGCGCGCGTCTCGATGCTGCCGGGCGATCGACCGATGTCGGGGACTTCCCGCTTTCAATGGTTCCCTCTCCTGACGGGCGCCGGCTCGTTCTTCTGCTGGACGGTTATCGCGAGCAGGGAATTCAAATTGTCGACCGAAGTACTGGCGCAATTACGCAGACTCTCATCCAGCCCGCTGCATTCATCGGACTTGTGTTCAGTCCTGATGGAAAATCGTTGTACGCATCGGGCGGCGACGGCGATGTGATTTTTCAGTATCGGTGGAGCAATGGCACTGCGACGCTCGCTGATACAATCAACCTTGCGTTAACGAGGCGCGATCACGGAACCCGCTATCCCGCTGGTATCGGCATTTCACCAGACGGCCGGACGTTGTACGTAGCGGAGAATCTCGCAGACTCCCTCGCAGTGGTCGATCTCGGAACCGGCAGAGTGACGCAGCGTCTTTCTACCGAGCGCTATCCGTATGGAGTGGCGGTGGGCACCGATGGAGCGGTATTCGTTTCTGCATGGGGCGGACAAACGATATCTGTGTTTGATGCATCGCACGGGTCGCTCACAAGCGCGGGAAGAATTGCGGCTGGCCGGCATCCATCGGCATTGTTGATGAGCAAAGACGGCCTGCGCCTGTTCGCCGCATCGGGAAGCACCGACAGGATCGCGGTCATCGACACGCGTCAACGAAAGATGATCGCAGAGCTTGCGGACAACCCGCCGGCTGGCCCGAGCGAAGGAAGCACCCCCAACGGATTTGCATTGTCGCCCGATGGAACGCGTTTGTTCGTTGCGGAAGCGGACAATAACGCGATCGGAGTTTTTGATTTGACGGCTTCATCGTCGGGGATCGCTGCAGCACGCGGGGACGACAATCTTGCCGGACGCATTCCAACTCAATGGTATCCCTCTGCCGTCTGGGCCAATGCTGAGTCGCTCTTTGTCCTCAATGCAAAGGGTCGCGGAGCCGGCCCGAATCCGGCAGGGCCTCAGCCAATTCCCCGTCACAAGACAGGGCCACGATCGTCAACGCGCAGTCAGCTTTCGGGCACGCTGACAATGATGGACTACGCCCGCGTTAGCGGCCGTGAGCTCGCGCAACTCACCTCGCGCGTCATCCGCGCGAACGGATGGGATGCTGCGCGCAGCAGCGCGGCGTATCCACCTATCGAGCACGTCATCTACGTAATCAAGGAGAACCGAACGTACGATCAGGTCTTTGGTGACTTGACTCAGGCTGATGGAGACACCTCTCTGCTGTTTTTTCCGCGCGCGGTTTCACCAAATCATCACGCGCTCGCTATGCGTTTCGGAATCTTCGACCGTTTCTTTGTAAACGCTGAAGTGAGTCCTGATGGCCACAACTGGTCGACTGCCGCTTACACCACCGACTATCTGCAAAAGACAGTGCCACAAAATTACTCTAACCGCGGCCGAACTTACGATTACGAAGGAACCAATCGAGAGAAAACTCCAGACGACGACGTAGCACAACCAGGATCCGGCTACTTGTGGGATCTCGCGCAGAAAGCGGGAATCAGTTTCAGGGATTACGGTGAGTTTGTGCTGGACCCCGGATTTCGGTCAGATGGGTCATCGCCGGCTGGTTATACACCTGATAAAGCCGCTCTTGTCGGACGCACCAATACGAATTACGCAGGTTTTTCACTCGAGGTCCCGGATCAGAAGCGCGCCGACGTATGGATCGCGGAGATGCAGAAGTTCGACCGCGATGGAAACATGCCTGCGTTGGAGATCGTGCGTCTTCCCAATGATCACACCGCTGGCGCGCGAGCCGGGAGCCCTACGCCGAGCGCGTATATGGCGGACAATGACCTGGCGCTTGGGAGGATGATCGAAGCGCTATCGAAATCGCATTTCTGGAAGAACACTGCCGTGTTCGTGCTCGAAGACGATGCGCAGAATGGCCCCGACCATGTCGATTCGCATCGATCGGTGATGCTTGTGATATCGCCGTGGGCCGCGGGTAATGTGGTGCACAGGTTCGTCAACACGACGGATGTGGTTGCGACCATCGAAGAGTTGCTGAAGCTGGGATCGATGTCGCACTTCGATTATTTCGGTCGCCCGCTACGGGACATCTGGCGATCGAAGCCTGATCTCTTGCCCTACGCTGCGCTGACGCCGGCAGTGTCGCTCGATTCAAAAAACCCGTCAACGGGAGCGGGTGCAGTGGCGTCGAGAAAATTGGCGCTCAACAAGGAGGATGAGGCAAACGAAGACCTGTTCAACCACGTCTTGTGGCGCGCGATCAAAGGTTCGTCGCGTCCATATCCGGGCACTAAGCGAATCTCGGCGCTCGAACTACGGCGCTAGTCAGTCGTACTCGCTCGAGCCCTGGACCCAGATGAATCCCTGCGCGTCGATCAGATCGCGCGGTGCAAGATCCTGCATGTCGCTGTTCACGCGTGCGCCGAACTCGAGCAAACTGTTGTAGGTGTCCCATGTAGGACGCGAGTTGTAAATGAACGGAAACTCGTATTCATCTGCGGCCGCTTTCGTGACCATCGGCTTGAGAAAGATGTGCGTGTCGGGTTGTGCGATGAAACCGAAGACAGTGACGACGGGCCACGTGAGCACGCGGGTCTGTTTTCGCGGCAATGTGCTAACGCATTGGACCCATCTCTCGAAGCGGGATTCGATGCTGCCGCGGCCGTGCAGAAAATTATAGAGGCCTCTAGCGAATCCTTCCGATCCCTCGGCCGGCTTGATTGCGTCGCGGATGGCCATTTTCTCGAACGAGAACAGCAGGTTGGTGCTGGATTCGATCGTTACCGCTCGTCTCGCGACTTCAGCGAACTCGCCGTTGCGGATGAGTGCCTGCAGCTTTGACTTCGAGAGCTCTTCGTTCCATCGCTCGTGGGCGGTCCATTTGTAGCCGCGTTCCCAGTCCACGTATTTCTCGTCGCGGAATCCGCCAGGGAAGATGCTGACGAACTTTCTGCGGCACCGCTCGGGTCCTGTTCGTTTGGTCGGCATGCCCGCCAGATTTGCAAAAGGCGCGCTTGTAGGGCCGTAAGAGGGGGGGTTAACTTGCGTCTCCCGGCGCCGTGGCCAAGTGGTAAGGCGGCAGACTGCAAATCTGCTACTCGTCGGTTCGATTCCGACCGGCGCCTCTAAGTTCTGATTGCTACCATCGTTCGCGTGGTTCTATTGCGACCAGTGTCTCCATCACGGCGCGCAACGCGTCGGCTAGTGCCGGATCCGTGGCGATCGCCTCAGCATCCATTCCCCGTTTCGGAAGGGGAATCCTCACCGATGCCTCCGCCGGCAAACGCGCCGACATCGTCTTCAGTATCTCGGTAAGCGCCGCATTCGCATGAAACGAGTCGTGCGAAGGGTTGATCAATCCGACAACAATTCCTGGGAACTCTGAGCTGCTCACAAGCCAGTCGAGCGCATTCTTGAGAGAACCCGGAACACCATGAGCGTATTCAGGCATCGATATCACCAGCGCGTCAGCTTCGCCAATCATGCGACGAAGATTTGCAACCACGAGCGGAAGTACAGCCCCCTCCATGTCGATATCTGGATTGAAGTGAGGCAGCGACCCGAGCTCATCGTAAACCGTAACGGTCACATCAGGCGGAGCAAGAAGACGCGTCGCCTCGACCAGCGACGTGCTCGACGACTTTGCGCGAAGGCTACCGGAAATTGCAAGAATCTTCATCTTGTAAACCTATGACCAGCCAAACGCAAAGCGCAGACTACGGCTTGGATGCCCCGGGCATAGTTCGCACGATGGGAACCGGCGGATTTCTTCTGATTATCGCGGCAACGCTCGCACCCGTAGGCCCAGCACTCGAGAGCGCCGGCCTTTCGATGGGCATCTCATTCCTTCTGTCGGCCATCGCAATGATCGCGAGCAGCCGCATTGGGAAACTCAAGGCAAGGAACTCACTGCTCGGCGCACTCGCGTTGAAGCCAGCTGACAACATTCTGGACGTGGGATGTGGACGCGGACTGCTGCTCGTTGGCGCAGCACTGCGCGCGACAAATGGTCGCGCTGTTGGAATCGACCTCTGGTCACAGGTCGACCAGCTGAACAACTCAAAAGCGGCGACACTCAGGAATGCAGCCGCTGAGGGAGTATCAGCCCGCGTGGAGGTTCAGGACGGTGACATGCGGTCTCTGCCATTCGCCAACTCGACATTCGACGCCGTAGTAAGCAGTCTCGCAATACATAATCTCAAAACAGAAGCGGATCGTGATCTGGCAATTCTGGAAATTGTCCGCGTCCTCAAGCCGGGCGGCAAGGTCGGCATTCTGGACATCGCAAATGTCGGTCACTATGCATCGATACTCGGATCAGTCGGAATGCAGGTGACGTCCGGGCCTCGCTTCAGCCCGTGGATTTTTCCCCCGGCGCGAGTAATAATCGCTAGGAAGCCGCCCTTCATCATATGAGGAACACCTTTTCGCATCGGGAATGAAGCAGGCGATCGCGTAGTTCCCAGCCGGCAGATTTGTCGTGAGGTCTGCTGCCCGGCTTCTCGGTCTTCAAGACGGCCATCATGTCGTCGACTGTCTTGCCGCTATCGAGCCGGATAAGAGTGGCGTGGTGCGGCTCCTTGCCAGTGCTCGTCAGGTGGAATGCCGTGAGGCCAGCAGGAATCGTTGATGGTGCGTCGTACTTGTAGTCGCTCGCAGCGATGTTCACCACGTTAGCCCCGGTCGCAGCAGGTGCCGGCGCGACAGGAGCTGCCTCAACAGGAGCCGCCGTAGTGTCCGCCGCCTTCGGTGCATCCTTCGGCGAGCACCCGGCGACGGTCACAGCAGCCGCAAACGAAAGCAGGCGCGATGTTAGTCTTCATGTGGATTCTCCAGAAGAATTTAAGCCAATTTCAACGTGAGCAATTCTGCTCGCCATCGATGTTTTGGTCAAGCAACGGGAACCAGTATTTGTGGTAAGCATGCACATGCGAAAGCGGACAGCCAACTCGATCCTGCGCGGATTCCTCGTATCGATTTTCTGCGCGGCAACCACACACGCTCAATCACCGGATCCGCCAGCAGTCGCACGTGAGTTTCGCGCAGTCTGGGTAGCGACGGTGGGCAACCTCGACTGGCCGTCGAAGCCAGGTTTGACCACGTGGCAACAGAAAGCCGAGTTGATTGCGATTCTCGATAAGGCAGTCGCGCTCAACATGAACGCAGTCATTCTGCAGGTTCGTCCGGGCGCCGATGCGTTCTATGCCTCCAGCATCGAGCCGTGGTCGGAATATCTCACCGGACAAATGGGACGAGCGCCCGAGCCGTTCTACGATCCGCTGGAATTCGCCGTCGATGAAGCGCACAAACGCGGGCTCGAGCTTCATGCCTGG
>JANYKY010000262.1 GCA_025357975.1 Gemmatimonadaceae bacterium | reverse complement strand
CGCACTTCATCACCAGCGCTCTCGAGGCCACCGCGAAGCCAGCCAAGGTATGCTTCTGCTCCGCCCTGCCCCTTGTTCCAGTCGGTCACTATCAGGATCCGCACGTCTAGATATTTACCAGCACCGGTAAGTGCGTGCGTGCCGATTCCTCTGCTGCGAGGATGACCTCGAGCGAGCGTGCACCGTCGGCAAAGCTCGGAAGCGGGCGCTTCTCGCCACGAATTGCATCGAAGAATGCGCTAAGCGAGCGGCGGTAAGACGGTTCTTTTGATGGCCTCACAAGCCGTTGAATTCGCCAGGCTGCAACTCTTGCCGTTGGAAATGCAGTACGACTCCGGATGCCGTAGCCGAATCGGCGGTTGATCTTGCTCGTCAGCGCAGAACCGTGCCGGTCAACGCGAAGCGTTGCCTTCTCCCCGATAAATTCGAGGAAATCGGTGCGGGCGGTCCGAAAGGAAAAATAGCTCTGCACTTTCGTGCCTCCACGGAGCGACAGCGCGAGCGTTGCGGAGTCGTGCTCCGTCTGTTCGGAAGCAATCGTCGATTCAACGCTTTGGATCTCGTCGTTCAGGAACCAGCGCAACAAGTCCACGTGATGGGATGCGAGGTCGAGAAGAACACCGCCGCCGGTCGAACGATTCTTTCGCCAATTCGCCATTTGAGCAGCATCCATCGGCTCACAGAACGCGGTCTGAACCGCATGCACACGGCCGATCTGTTCAGACGCGATCATCTCGCGCGCCTGCTCGAACATCGGGTGCAGTCGCCGGTTGAATCCAACCATTGTCGTCACCCCGGATTTGCCGGCGGCGGCGAGGACGCGTGCACACTCATCTGCAGTCGTTGCAACAGGCTTTTCCAGGAAGACGTGCTTACCGGCATTGCAGGCCGCAATCGCGAGATCAGCGTGAAGATCTGTTGGAGCACAGATAATGACAGCGTCGATATCGGGGTCATCGAGAAGTTCGGCGGAGTATTCCGCAACCGGTACCCGCGTGAGCTTCGCCGCTCGCACGCGGGCCCCCGGATCGGGGTCCGATGCAGCTACCAGTCTTGCTCCTGGAAGGTTTTTGAGCAGCCGGAGGTGAACCCAGTACGCAATCAAACCACAGCCAATCACACCAACGCGAATTGGCTCAGCGGTTTGCTTCACCGCTCTTCTCCGGCGTTGAATGCAAGCTTCTTGATCTCAAATGCAGTCATCGCTGCTTCGCTTTTCTCACTGGCGCCAAAAAGGTACCCCCGGACCTCACCGAGCACTTTCAGGATGACTCCGCCAACGATCACCGGATAAGTAGTGGCAGGCAGTTTCTCACGTCGCGCCACCTCGCGCACTCCACCTCGCACTCGTGCAAGTACCACAAAGGGAATGAGCGGAGAGGCGGCCACATACAGAAACCGTCGCGACCATTGCCACTTGTCGCTCCTCGACCCGCCGATGAGAACACCCGAGAGATATCTCTCTCTCAACCAATGACGCACATGGTAAATGTTGACATGCTCCACCGCGACCTCGGGCACGAACCACGCACGTTGACCGCGCGATTTCATTCCCTCGTGGAGAGTGTCCCCAAAGCCGAACGCCTTTTCCAGGTCGGCGCCGAAATCCGCCAGCACTTCGCGGCGAAAAGCAGTGTTGTGCGCTGGTGCGCGCTCTATTTCTCCTGCGGGAAGTGAGCGGGACCATGCTCCGTAGTCACTCAGAAAACTTCCCCAGCTGATCCCATTTCGCGGATTTGCGTTTCGAAGGCCCGGCACGACGAGACTCCATCCCTCAGACAGGAGCTCGACAATTTTTTCACATACTTCCGGATCCGGGTAAGCGTGGGTCTCCGCGATGAAAACGTACGGCGCGGTGGACGCACGGACGCCTGCAGCGCGTCCTCTGGACAACGGCACCACCGTTTTCGCTGGTAGAATCACAACGGAATGAAAGTGCTCGTTTCCCGCCGTACCGCGTCGAACGTCGTCCGGTGACGTGGTGACCAGCACCAGCTCGATCCGTTTTGCCATTGTCTGACGCGTCATGCTCTCGATCAACAACTTCCCGCGCTCGAAAGTGTCCGTTGCGAGGATTACGCTGAGGAGTGGTGCGTCGTTTGGTGTGTTCGTCATGTCTCGTGAATTACCTGTGCGCCAGATGCCAGAGCAGCTGAATTCCCCATTGCTCCGCGGGATATAGTTGTCGCCTTACCCGCGAAGAGCCATACCAGCCCAGCAGGGACGAGCGAAGTGTTTGCGTTGGCCGCCAGCCAGCCCACGCCGTACCATCAAGATATTCGAAATAGGGAATGCCCAGACCGGCAATATCATCGATAAGCCATGGCTTCAGGCTTCCGTTGAAGTGCACTACCCGCCCTTCACCGTGCTTCGGCGGCCTCAATCGCTCAGACGGTCGCGATAGTCGATCGAGAGTCGCACTCCAGTTCCACGTCGGCTCGAGAGCGCTCCATCGTCCAACAAGCGCAGCATTCAAAGCTTCCTGATCCCAGAAAAAGACAGAGTCCCGAAATTTTCTCAGATACTCCAGTCCGCTTTCCGAGACGTGCTCCCTTCGCCACGCATCGACATCGATGACCAGCACGCCAGCATTGAAGTACGGCGCACCCGGATCCATCCGCATCTCACGATAGCCACTAACTCCGAAGCGCGATGACACGAGGGGCACAAGCACATCCTGCACGGCAAGCGTCGACGAGTGGTCGAACGGACGCGTCGAGAGCTCACTGAGATCAGCAAGGACGAGCATATCGCAGTCGAGCCAGATCGCGCGATGCACGTCCGCGGGAAGAAACTCCGCGACCATGAGCTTGTCATACGTGGTAATCGGCATGCGACCCCACAACGGAAGCCCTTTGAAGTTTTCGCGAACTGGCTCGATCCACGAAACCGATGCGTTCGCCGGCATCGAATCCACGACGCGCTGCTTGTCGTCTGGTGGAATTCCGTCGTCAACGACAAACGCTTTGAGACTGCGCCCGCCGCCGACATGGCAAGCGGCGGAACGCAGCATCACTGCAAGTGGGAGCGCATACGCACGATTCGCGGAACAGGCGACAACGACCGATTCCTGTGGTTCGCAGTCATCCTGAATTGTGGCGTTTCCTCCCCGTGAGATGCTTTCTGCGCAACAGCTTCTCTCTTACGAGACCCCCTGGTCTTTCATGCTTTCGAGTTTCTTGAGATCCACCTTGGTCATCGCATCCTTGATCGCAGTCATGTCCACACCCGATCCTGACACCTCCACCGCGAAGCGACCACCAACCAATGTGCTTAGCTCGCCATCCTTACTCGACTTGTCATACTTCTCGTGCGACTTGTATCCATTGAAGGTCGAGGTCTTTTCATATCCGGTTTCCGTTTCGCGATCGATTGTCGTCGACGCCCACGCGTACGTCGCCATCCCGGCAAGACCGGTCATGCTGCCGATGTCGGTAATCTTTACGTTCATCGAGTGGCCCGCATCGTTAGTGTAGCGGCCCTCTGCCGTCGAAACATTGATGCCCATGGCCGAGCTCTTTTCGCCGCTGGCTTCCGTCCGCTTCATTCCCGGAAGGTCGGCGGGCAGCATTCCCTTCAGAATACCCGCCTCGATGGTCTCCACCTTTTTTCCACCATTCGTTGCGCCCATCGCGGCGGTCAGCGCGTTCATCGCATCAGCCGGGTTTGCGGTTCCATTCTTCGCCGCCTCGGCCATCTTGTTCGTGGCCTCCGTGAGATTCTGCGTCGCTTGTTCCGCGGCCTTCTGCTCTGGACTCTTGCATGCGGTCGTCAGTGCGAGCGAAAAGGACATCGCCAGCAACCCTGATTTTCTGTACACGGCAACCTCTTCAGTTGGGGGCACGTGAGCTTGTGAGATCCAGAAATACGACTCGCCAGCCACTTATTCAAGCATTTGTTTCTGGCACGGTGCCCGGCGTGTCGCTATGCTTTTCCACCCCATAAGATTTTCCCATAACAAACCGACTCCATGAGCCTGCGGAACCTGCTTCTCTCTACCGTTGCAAGTGTGTCATTCTTTGCGAAGCCAGTCGCGGCACAGAACGCGGGCGAGCGTCTCTTTTATTACATCGATCGCGAGGACAGTTATAACTCCCTTGTGAGGCACATCGACCAGATCACCGTCGTAGCTCCCCAGGTTTATGTCATCGACAGCCTCGGCATTATGTGGGGTTCACTCGACAAACGGGTGTCAGCGCTGGCGAAGGCGCACAACGTCAAGATCATGGCGTTGTTCACCAACGAAGGCTTTCAGCAAGCCGGGTTACACCGACTGCTCAGCGATACCGCTGCACGTAACCGCGCGGTGCAGAGCATGACGTCGATGTGCAAGGACAACGGTTACTGGGGCGTGCAGTTCGATGTCGAAAATCTCAATATCGTCGATCGCGACCGCTTCACCTCCTGGTACGGTGATGCTGCGACATCCCTTCATGCGGTTGGCTGCAAGATCAGCATCGCGGTCGTTCACAAGACTCAGGAGGGTGCCGGGCCAACGGCGTATGGCCGCTTCATGGAAGACAGCTGGCGCGGGGGATACGACCTCGCCGCTCTGTCGCGCATAGGGGATTTCATCTCACTGATGACGTACAGTGAGCACACTCGCCGAACTACGCCTGGGCCGGTAGCCGGAATGCCGTGGATGCGCGAAGCAGTCGATTACTTTCTGCGATTCGTCCCGCCAGAAAAGCTTTCGCTCGGCATTCCGACTTACGGTGGACATTGGTTCACCCAGTACGACGCCGCCTCGCCAAGCCGTGCAAGTTCGACTAGCGAATCAGTAAATTGGACGTGGGGCGCAGGCCTGGCAGATCGAAATGGCGCGACGGTTCAATGGGACCCTGTACAGCAGGTTCCGTTCGCATCGTACACCGTGGGCGGAATCAACGAATGGGTATTCCTCGAGGATTCTCGCGCGTTCAAGGCAAAGCTCGCACTCGCGAGAGAAAAGAAGCTTCGTGGATTCTCTGTGTGGGTGCTCGGAACCGAAGACGAGCGAATCTGGGATGTCCTTAAAGCACAGCGATAGCAACGCGAGATCAGTGGTCAGGTCACAAGCGCCAACTCGTTGCCGATACGCGCAGAATCAGCCACCAGTGCGGCGAAGTCATCGCGCCGGCTCCGATGGTTGACGTTCGCAACTCGCAATGCGAATTTGCCGCGGACGCGAACACCGGACGGAACAGCCAGGCCATCTTCCTGTAGCCTTACGAGAATCCGCTCGTTCAAATCGTCCAGCTGGCCTGCCGATAACCCGGCTCTCACGTAGCGAAAGCACACGATGTTGAGCGGCACGGGCGCAACCAGCTCGAGGTTGTCGTGCGCACTAACGAGCGATGCGAGATAGCGAGCCTGAGCGACATTCTGATCTACCATTCGCGCATACTTGTCGAATCCGTAGGCCTTGATGCTCATCCACGCCTTGAGTGCACGAAAGCCGCGCGATAAGTCGATTCCCATTTCTCCGTATGTCCGGGGACCATGTGCGACGCCGCCTGGTAACGCCGACAAGTAGCTGACCGGAATCGAAAACGACCTGAGCTGCGCATCAGGATTCCTGACCAGTACGCAAGCCGCGTCAAAGTTCACGTAAAGCCACTTGTGCAAGTCGAACGCGAGGGAATCCGCACGCTCCATCCCCTTCACGCGTGGTCTCAGCGAATCGGACAAGGCGGCCATCGCGCCAAAGGCGCCATCCACATGAAACCACATATCGTTATCCCGACAGACATCTGCAATTGCATCGAGGTCATCGATTGCGCCAGTCGCCACAGTACCAGCAGTCCCGATTGCGCAAACTGGATGCAGGCCTGCGGCTTTGTCTGCCGCAATCGCTTCCTTCAAAGCTTCGACGTCCATTGTGAAATCGTCTTTGGTCCTGATTCGCCTCAGCGCCGAACGCCCAAGCCCGATGATGCCAACTGCCTTCTCGACAGAGTTATGTACTTCCTCTGACGCATACATCACCGGTCTTCGCTCTATCGCGGCGAGACCCTCGCCGACTACGGAAGGGACAATGGCATCACGAGCCACGATCAAGCTCGTGAGGTTCGCCGCCGAGCCACTGCTGACGAGCAGCCCGCTCGCCTCGGCCGGGAAGCCGAATAGCTCCTTGAACCAGCCGATCAAATGCTCTTCGACATAGGCCGAGGATTGTTCGAAGCCACCGGAGTTGGTGTTCATCGCCGATGCCAGCATATCGCCAAGCATTCCGATGGCGGTTCCGCTCCCGATCACCCATCCCCAGAAGCGCGGGTGGCGATTACCCAGCGCGTAGGGCTCGATGTTCGTTCTGTAATCTTCATAAACAGAATTGAGCGACTGCGGATTTCGCGGGGGAGCTTCATGGAGTGCGGCCTTTGCTTCAAGCGAAATTCGCTTCCACGCTGGCCGCGATCGAATGTTCTCGAGATCGTCGAATGCATCGGACAGCATCCGTTGTCCCGTCGCCCTCGACTCAGACCAATCGGACGGGTCCAGAGTCTCTTCTTTAATTGATTCGTCGCTCATGGCCCCAACTTAACGAATCGACAGGGAGTCTTTTTTCGGGATCGTGTCGCGTTGAGGAGGTGGAGGCTGGGGCTGAGGCGCAGGCTGCGGTGCCGTTGGCTGTGAATCGACAGGCTGCCTCACAGGCTGCGGCGATGGCTGACCTTGCTGGCGAGCTCGATCCCTCTGTACCCGATCGGCTCGCTGCCGCGGCGTTTCCTTCGCCCGCTGCACTCCCGTGGTGTCGATGTTGTCGGAGATCGACACCGTATCTTCCCGCGCGGTAACGTCGGACTCGGCCGGATCTATCACCTGGCTTTCGTGGGTGCCCATCGCGGCGGCATCTCCAGACATAACCATTGCCTGGTCGGCGCTGATCATCCCCGGCTCCGTGTACGCGGCCATGGTCTGATCCCCCTCATATCCGCCACCGCAGGGATCACGCGGCTCCGTGCCGGAGAGAAATGCAACGGTCACTGCCGGTCCGCATCCGTCCTGCCAAGCGTGACCGGTTGCCGCGTCGACCTGGACGACTGTCACGCCCTGCGGAGCCTTGATCTCGCCGGCGGAGTGCGCGGTCTTCGACATGAAGTCCGCCCACATCGGAACGACTGCTTCGCCGGAGGACATGCGAAGCGGAGTACCATCGTCGAACCCGACCCACACCGCCGTGAGAAGATCCGGGACGTATCCAACGAACCACGCGTCGCGATAGTTGCTCGTCGTTCCTGTCTTGCCGGCGACATTACCTAGTCCCGCCTGATTCAGCGCAGCCGCAGTTCCGCGCTCCACCACCCCACGCATGAGCGAGTTGACGACGTACGCCACAGCAGGGTCCATCACTTCGGTCTTTTGAGTTTCGTATTTGTAGATCTCAGTGCCGCCCTGTGATTCCACTCGCTCGATAAGATGCGCTTCCACGCGCGACCCGAGATTCGAAAACGTGCTGTATGCGGAAACAAGCTCGCGCATCGACACTTCGTCGACGCCCAGCGCGATCGCTGGTGTCTGCGACAGCTGCCCGGTAAACCCAGCTTTTTGCAGTACGTCCTGCACGTTGCTCACACCGGCTTGCTGCGCGACGCGGACAGCCGGAACGTTCAACGATTTTTCGAACGCCTCGCGCACGGTAACAGGCCCGCGGAATTGCTGATCGTAATCTTTCGGTTCCCACGTCTGGTTACTCGCAAGCTGAATCGTGACGGGCGCATCGTCGATAATCGTTGACGGTGTAACCGAGCGCGATGCAATTGCGGCAGCGTAAGTGAAGGGCTTTGCGGCGGAACCTGGTTGGCGCCGCATCAGACGCGTACGATCAAATTGGGACCGCGTGAAATCCGACCCGCCGACGAGAGCTCTGATTCCACCGGTGGCCGGCTCGATGCTGAGCAACGCGCCCTGAAGTGGTTTCTTTCGCTGCAACCACCCGTGACTCGCCCGCAGTCGCTGAGTTCCCTGCCGAATGGTTCGCTCGGCCGCAACCTGCATTCCCTCGTCTACAGCCGTGTAGATGCGGAGAGATCCATCCGACAATCGACGTTCGCCGAGTCGGTCGATGAATTCCTGGCGAAGCGCGGCGAGCAAATACGGATACGGCCGAACGAGCGGAGGACCAGGATGAAATTCGGCATCACTCGCTACTGCTTCATCGAGCTGTCCCTTGTCGATCCACTTCTTGTTCAACATCACGCCCAGAACGGCATCGCGACGATCCCTGGCGATGGCTGATCGCTCGTCAGGATTATCCCGGTTGGGCGCGCGAATCATTCCGGAAATGAGTGCTGCTTCGGCTACCGTCAAATCCTTTGGCGCCTTGTTGAAGTACACTCGCGAAGCTTCGCCGAGTCCCCGAATCTCACGACCATCTCGATGACCGAGATAGACTTCGTTCAGATACGCCTCCAGGATCTCGTCCTTCGACAGGCGCACCTCGATCAGCAAAGCAATCCCCGCCTCGGCAAGTTTGCGGGACATCGTTCTCCTGGACGAAAGAAAACGATTCTTCGCGAGTTGCTGAGTGATTGTGCTGCCGCCTTCTGTCACCCCACCGGCCTTCGCATTGGACAATAAAGCGCGGCCGATTCCAACTGGGTCAATGCCGATGTGACTCCGAAAACGCGCGTCTTCCGCGGCAAGGAAAGCGTTGGGTACATAGGCCGGCAAGCCTTTGAGGACCACCGGTTCGGCAACTTTCCAGTCACTACCGTATAGAGCAACGAGTGTGCGTCCGCTCCTATCGAGCACTGCAGTCGGGGTACGCCAGGATCCCGGCCGCAGCTCGGTGTAAACACGATATCCATACCAGCTCATCGCGCCGATGATCATGCCGATGCCAAACAGCACAACCGCCGCCGCGGAAAGGATAATGGGCCGTGCGCGCTTGAAACGCGCAGGCCGGGACGACTGTAGAACCTGCTGGGACATACCTCTCAGTTCGGCAAGAAGAGAGCCCTTACAAGTTCGTAACAATCGTGCCGGCAAAAACGGAAAGACTGCCGAGGTGCGTGTTGCAGCCGAGTTTCGATAGAGCCTAAGCGGGATTCTCCAGCCACGCCGCGAGCTCATCGGCAGACCGAAGAATGGTTTCCCTGGATTTCAGCTCTGGGTCCATGTTCGTCTCCTCGTAACCGGTGGGCAGACCTGTCCCACCACTTACTATCCACGAGTCGCGGACACTTCGCGACCGGCCCTGCATCAGATTCCTCGGCGCTCGTTTCAGCAGCACCGCCACAGCGCCGTAGGTTGCACGCTGGTGAAAGTGGTCGAGCTCACCGACGATAGAGTCGATTGAATGCACGGCTACTGTTGCCTGTTCGTTCATCCTTCACTCCGTTAAATGATGAAGGACGAAGCTCTGCTGTTCGGCGAGCAACCTCACTACCGACCCATTTCCCGTGTCATCGGATGTGTGCTCCAACACTCAGGCGGCCGTCCACGACAGCAATTTCGTAACGACCTTGTCTTCCGAGAGAAAGGCTCGAACACGCGAGGGATTGAGACCGAACACCTCAGTGGTATGCTCCGCAAAGATCCGCGGATTACCATAGGCGAGCTTGGCGGAAATCCCGCGGACTGACTGCCCCGGGTCGCAGAGGTACACGTAGCCGCGGAGCATTCTCGCGGCAACGACCATTTTCCTGGGAGGAGCGAGACCGGCGTTTTGGAATGATCTGTACAGGCGAACGATCGACACATTCGCCGCAACAGCAATATCCTGAGCGCTGGGATACCTGTGCGGCTCGGCGAACATTGCCCGGATTGCATTCGAGATCGCCAGTGGCAACCTGTCGAGGTGAGGTCGAAGCCTTTCGATAAACCTTTCGGTCAGCGGACTCGATGTGACCATGTCGATTACCGCCCTCATGCGCTCGGGGGAGTCGTCGTGAGAGTAAAGGATTACGTGCTCGAGGCCAAGATGGGATAACTGCGCGACTGCTCTAAACGCGACCGCAGTGAGCGGGACGTACGCGATAATCGGAAGAGACGGAAATGCCCTCCTGATACGCTCGAACTGGGTCGCTGAGCGTGACCCGTCGCACGAGGGGTCGACCAGAGCGACCGTTATCGGGTGAACGCGGAGCATAAGGTCGAGATCTGGCCAGTTCTCAGCGGAAAGGACATGGTCGCCGGGGCCAAACACGAACCGGACGTGGCGTACAAGTGCAGGTGGGAGGAGTGTGATGACCAGGGGGAGAGGGGTTCGAGAAGCCTCATCATAGCCCTGTCCACCGGGACCCGATAGACCGGAAGCGTAAACAAAATCGCGCATTTGATAAGAAAACGGCACTTCGCGCGAAGGAATGATCACGGCTGCCCGACCGAAGATGCCTAGCCTTGAGACTTACTCAAGCCTGGAGTTCCGATGGTTCTCAAGAAAACTCTCCCCTTTGTCGCCCTGCTTTCGCTCGCAATTCTCGCTGCCTGTTCAGATATCAGCGGCCCTAAACAGCCATCCGGTTTCTGCCCGATCACCGGCGGTCCCGGCGTCTGCAGCAAGTGACTTCGTAGTACATCGGCTAGCTGATTCCATACCAGCCAGAACGTGAAAAAGCACCCTGTCTGCTACAGGCCGCCAGGGTGCTTTTTCGCCAGCCATGAACACCAGGCGCAATCGACAGCGGGAATCGCGACGGTGCGACCACATCGAAGTCACCGGTCCGGGCATTTGCCATCGAGCGCTCCCGGAATTAGATAATTCTCAGCCCCGCACCTCTCCAGAATTCTGCTCGAAGATCGAGGGAGCACGCGAGCGAAGGCCGACAAGTTCGCGCGCAATCCTGACCACTTCGTCTGACGGCTCCAACGGATTATTTAATTTCTCGACTGAGGATTTCAGATCCTCCGCTGCAGCCATCGCCTGATCAGCATGAAAGGCAAACTGGTGAAGCCGGTGCTTCTGCGCGTACTCCCGAGCAATCTCAAACCGGGAAGAAAAGTCCGCGTGGCCAAACTGGCGCGAGGCTCTTGCCCGAAGAAGGAGAAAATAGGCACGCAGTCGCGGATCGAGCGCCATCGAATCGAGCTCTTTCATATACGAGGCGACACCAGGCTCGTCGCCCTCGTCGATCGAAAGCTCCATGAGATTGAGCGTTGCCTGCCACCTCACTGATTGGTGTGGTGACGTCATCGCTACTATAGAGTAGGCATCGCGCGCGACCTCTTTCATTCCCAGTCCGGCATATGCCGCGGCCAGATCCGCGACCACCCTGTCCCGCGAACCAGGGTTCGTCGTCAGCTCGAGGCTTCGATAGCCAAAATGCACAGCTTGCCGATAATCACCGCGCGAATGAGCGACCGACGCGCGCGCATGAAGAGCGACTGCCTTCGCCCGTTCGGTGCCCCGCAATTCTGCTTCCTTCAGTATCTCTTCAATCTCGGTTTCAGCGGTCGGCAGATTGCCGCGCACCATGTGCGATGTCGCCATGCCAACCCGGGCGATCAGCTCCAGCTCATCCTCGCCCGATGATGCAGCCAGATGCTCGGCACGCGCATAACCTGTTTCCGAAGTCTTCCAGTCCCCCGCATTACGCGCGGCCGCTCCCAGGGCAGTCGCGGCTTCGATTACGAGCCGTGGATGCTGGCTCTCCGAAAACATGGTTGCCACCGATCCAAAAGCGTCAGCAGCGAGTGACCAGCGCGCCTCGAGATCGAGAGCGCGACCATACGAGAGCAGATCCGCTCCCAGCTCAGCAGAGAGCCGGGCCTCTTTTGAGATACGATCGACAACCCGATGAAGGATCGCGCGTGCAGGATCGCCAACTCGCATGGCTTCGACAGCGCGACGGGTGGACAGATACTCAGGCCCTGCCTCAGGTCCCGCCGCATCAGCCTCTTCAACGGCTCTGTCGACAAGTCTCAGGACAGCGAGACCGGCGAATACCGGAATTCTCTCGACGCTCTTCTCGTCGAGCATTCCAATCGTCTCAAAAAATGCGAAATGCCTGATCATGAGGGAGTTCCGGGATCACTACTGAAATCTGAGTCGCTGAAGCACTCGCATGGCGCCCACCAGGCGAACAGTGTGCGTAACGTTTTGCATTTGCTCCGATCCAAAGCCTATCGCCTCGCGAGCAAGAAGCGTCTGAACGAAGAATCTTACCTCTTCTTCGATGGCCGGGGTCTCACTCGAGTCAACATCGATGACGGAATATCCGATTCCCGATTCCCCACCCACAAATACTGGAGCCTCCGCAACGACTCCATCGAGCATCGGATGAAGTCCACTCAGCGAAACCTGCCTTGTCAAAGAAAGCTTGTGGAGCAAATCGGCAAACGCGAGTGTTCGATGGATGCCGGGAGTAACGCTCAATACGATTCCATGCGCATCGAACGCTTCCCTGATCGCGGCGAGGTTTCGTCCGGCGTTGACCGCTTGGTCCGCGACAAGCATCGCCGTTCCTGCCTCCTCGAACAGTCGCGGCCGCTCGAGAGCCGAACGGGCGCCGTCGATAAGAAGTTTGCCGGCAATCCTCGCGGCGTTTCCGAGATCTTCGGATGTCCGTCCACTTTGAGCAGCAAAAATATTCCTGAGAGTGTCGTAGAAGCATCCTGTAAAGATTCGCGCAAAGCTATGTACCTCCCCAGTGAGTACATCGGGACCTCCAGTCGTT
This sequence comes from Gemmatimonadaceae bacterium, assembly GCA_025357975.1. Classification (GTDB taxonomy): domain Bacteria; phylum Gemmatimonadota; class Gemmatimonadetes; order Gemmatimonadales; family Gemmatimonadaceae; genus UBA4720. The sequence goes on along the minus strand of JANYKY010000262.1, from coordinate 6,479 downwards.
GGAAGTCTCGACGGCAGCTCCCAACGAAACGAATTCAGCGCGTGGCGAGGCCTGGATGCAGGATGAGCGGGGCCGAGCGTTCGGCGGACGGCGTCCGACAACTCTTCGGCGAGAGATTCGACAAAGTTTTCCGCATCGAGGCCGCCCGGTTGGCGAAGCAATGCCAGACGAGTCTCACCGTCATTGAGCGCAACGAGAATTGCCATGCAATCACCAAATGCTTCGTGAAACGCCGCGTGTTCGGGAAGCGCACTGTTCCACAGATCTGGCCGGAGCGAATCAAGAATTGCGTGACCTGTCTCGTGCGATACAACGTCAGTGCTCGCGCCAGAGCATATCGCCCCGTCGGCATTCCGCGAAACGAAGAAAGAAAGACTTCGGCGGTCGTAGGACGCGTTGAGATCGTCACCGGCGTTCGGTACCACTTCGAGCTGGCCACGTACGTCCGGTGCCCATGCCTCCAGCGGGCCCGCGCAAGCAGCGAATGCATCCAGCGTGTCGAGAGCTGCCTCTCGGCTCTGCCAATGCAGGAATTCCATCGTTCCGGGACGATAGGTATTGGACGCGGGAGCGCCCGCCCTGAATCGGAATCGGGCGACCTGCCCGACCTGTTCGCGGTGAGCACTTTCTACTCTCATCGGATCGGCTGATTCGGCAAGAGGATCGTTCGGTATGAAGTCGATATTTCCGGCGGGCTTTGTCGCTGTCATTTTTTCTCCAGACGCGCGAAGCTCAACCCGCTCACGCTGAAAATGACACCGAGGCCCGTCCGGTACTCGCGCTTCACTATCTGCTGTACATCGGTGGCATCCGACGGCACAGCAGCTCCTTCCCTGCCTTCGGAAAGTCCGACCGCAACTTTCGAGACCGAGAGGCCAGCACCGATGACAATATTGGTGCCGATTACGCTTTCGCCTGCACGCAACGTCGCGCCGATGAACAGGTCAGGAGAAACGTCGAATCCTTTCGCCACGCCTGCTGCTGCCCAAAGAGGGCCGGCCACACGCCCAAGGGCCAACATGCCAGGATTGAAGATCGGCCTTTTGTCTTCGCGGCCTGTCACGACCCCATTGTCGATTCCGAAACGCCTGCGGCCCTGCATGTCGAATGACAATACAGCCGTGGGGATGATCTCGAAAACGCGAGTTGAAAGCGGATCAGATACGACGGAGAAGACGGAATCTTTTGCCGGCCGAACTGCGAGGTCTCCGGACGCAACTTTGAACTTTCGCGTGACGGCGAGCGTGGTTCGAACCCTCGAGTCGTCGAGCACTGAGCAGAAGGTAGGATTGCTCGCGGAGGCGGCAGCGGCAATCTCCTGACTCTCGGCCTCTATGTGATTGAATGCCGCGGTCTGCACATCACGTAGCAGCACGAATACGGTGTCGCTCCTGTGCGCAGCAAATAACTTTGCCGCCAGGTTGTTGTCGAGCTCGGCAGCATGCGCGAGTGAATCAGCGGAGTGTGCAGCCCTCGTGAGATCAGGTGCTGCGTCCGTGTTGTTCCGGACATCGTCGAGATTCGATGCGATATCGGCAATATGTTGCACGCGACGCGCGTATTCGGGCAGATCCGACTCGACATTTCGCGTTGCCGGCAGGTAGCCTCTCGCATTAGACGACTTTTCAATTGCTGTGATGATTGGGATGATGCTCGAGAGAAGACCGGCCAAACCGGTGGTCGCTTGAACGGTCACGGTTTTTGACGCCGCGGCATACGTGTAAAGAAGCGGGTTGGCGTGTTCGACTACAACGCATACGCTGCTTCCTTGCGGTATCCGCAGCGATGGCGGCAAACCCCTGTGACGCTCGTTCGGGTTCGAGGTTACAGATGTTCGATCGCCGGACATCAGATACGAGACCCGCGAGACAATCGCTGAATCGCCTGGTGCGTGATCGTAGTAGACGATGGCGCTTTGCGCGTCGGCACGATGAATACCCACGCTGACAACAGTTAAGACGACGAGCAGTGTTTTTCGAAAAGGCATTTGAGTCTCCTTGGAGGACGACTCTCAAATTGGGAGTTTCAGCTGTTACGCCAATGCCTGTTCCTTTGCACCGAAGTGCTGCTTTCTTATCGCCTTGCGACGCGCTACAGTCAGACGGTAGCTACGTCGGCGACGGGGACGGCGCCCATTGCTGTAAGCGCGGTCTGATACTTGGCCTCGTCAAAAGCGTTCTCGCTTTTCGCGACGACAACCGTTGCCACAGCATTACCGATGACATTCGTGATTGCGCGCGCTTCGCTCATGAACCTGTCGACGCCGAGCAGCAACGCCATTCCTTCGACTGGCACCACATGAGTTGCGGCCAGCGTGCCGGCAAGAACGATGAATCCTGAACCGGTGACACCGGCGGCCCCTTTCGAAGTGACCATCAGCACCGCGAGCAGCGAGATCTGCTGGCCCACTGACAAGTGAACGCCGTACGCCTGGGCAATGAAGATTGCAGCCATCGACAGATAGATGGAGGTACCGTCAAGATTGAACGAATAGCCTGCAGGAATCACGAGTCCGACAACACTACGCCCACAGCCGAGTCGCTCCATCTTGGCCAGCATCCTCGGCAACGCTGCTTCGGAGCTCGAGGTGCCGAGGACAATGAGTATTTCGTCCTTGATGTACCTCAGCAATTTCCACAAGGAGAAGCCTGACATACGCGCGATGAGATTGAGTATCACGAAGATGAACACTGCCATCGTCAGGTAGACATCGCCCATCAGGCGCGCGAGTGGAATCAGTGCTTTCAGTCCGAATGATCCGATCGTGTAGGCCATCGCGCCGAATGCGCCAATGGGCGCGACCTTCATGATCATTGCTGTCAGGCGAAAGAACACCGCGGACAACTTCTCGACTCCCGAAAGAATCGGGCGGCCAGCATCGCCAACCTTGAGAAGTGCGAGGCCAAACAACAGCGAGAAGAACACGATCTGCAGAATTTCACCGTTCGCAAACGCACCAACGATGCTGGGCGGTACGACATGGGTGATGATGTCGATAAATCCAAGCTGGGCTCCGGACGCTGTGTACTTCGTCAGGTCCACCCCGGTGACTTTCGATACGTCGATGCCTGCACCGGGTCGCGTGATGTTGACCACTACGAGACCGATCGCCAGGGCCAGCGTGCTCACGATCTCGAAGTACAACAGCGCCTTCCCGCCTACCCGGCCGACTTTCTTGATGTCCTCCATGCTTGCGACGCCGCTGACGATCGTCAGGAAGATGATCGGCGCGATGACCATCTTCACAAGGTTGATGAAAGTTTCGCCTAACGGCTTCATGGCCTTGCCCCAATCGGGAGCAAGAGCGCCCAGAAGAATGCCGAGCGAGATCGCGACGAGCACCTGCACAGTGAGGTTGGTCCTGAGGCGTGCTCGGACTGAAAGCTGCTCTACCCTTGCTTCGATCGACGGGTCAGTCATTCCACCGAATTTACAATCTCCGGACGTGTCTCGCGCCCGGAATCCATAGCGTCACATGAAGCGGGTCTACATCTTTGCCCACCAATCGAATCACGGGTCACACTTCGTCCCACTACTTATAGTATGCGCATCCCAGGAATTCGCGCCTCAGGCTTGCTTGCCGCTCTTGTGTTGGCGCAGTCAGCGTCAGCCCAGACCAAGCTTCTCCGCTTTCCCGCTATTCATGGGGACCGGGTCACCTTTACGTACGGCGGAGATCTGTGGACCGCCTCATCCTCGGGCGGCACAGCAACGCGCCTGACAACTCACCCCGGTCTCGAGTTATTCGCGAAGTACTCCCCGGACGGACGGTGGATCGCATTCACTGGCCAGTATGATGGCGACGAACAGGTCTATGTCATTCCGTCGGGTGGCGGCGCCCCGAAGCAGCTGACGTACTATCCGTCGGGAGGGCCGCGTGCTGAAAGATGGGGATACGACAATCAGGTTTACGGCTGGACCAATGACGGCTCGCGTATCCTCTTTCGCAGTGGCCGGGGGTCGTGGACGCTTTCACAAACGCGTCTCTATACCGTAAGTCCGAACGGGGGATCGGCCGTTCCGCTTCCGATGCCGCTTGCAGGCTCCGGGTCTTATTCGCCCGATGGCAAGCACATTGTCTATTCGAAAGTCTTCCGCGATTTTCGCCCAGAGAAGCGTTATAGCGGCGGAATGGCAAACTATCTCGCGATTTTCGACTTCGCGTCAAATTCTGCAAGAACGATCACGAAAGGTCCAAGGGCCGAACGTGATGCGATGTGGATCGGTGACAAGGTCTATTACAACTCGGATAAGGATGGCACGTTCAACCTCTACGCGTACGACGTCCCGTCGGGAAGTACGACGCAGCTGACACACAGCACATCGTGGGATGTCCGGTGGCCCAGCGCTGATGCGCAAACCGGCAAGATCGTTTTCGAGCAGGCCGGAGAGCTTGCCGTTCTCGATACAAAGAGTGGAGTAGTTAGCCCGATCAAGATCAACGTCATCGACGATGGCGTGAACACTCGACCATCACGAGTATCGGCTGCAAGTCAGATAGAGAGTTATTCACTCAGCCCGAAGGGTGAACGAGCAGTGTTTGCCGCGCGTGGGGACATTTTTACGGCCCCGGTAGAACATGGTTACACTCGGAACCTGACGCATTCGTCGAATGCCCATGATCGTGATCCCGATTGGTCACCTGATGGAAGTCGCATCGGCTTCATCTCTGACATGAGCGGAGAGGATGAGATCTACACGGTCGCTCAGGATGGACAGTCAAAACCCGTACAACTCACCAGCGGTGGGAAAGCCCAGCGTTTTGGTCCTCGTTGGTCGCCTGACAATTCAATGATCGCCTTCAGGGATAAGGACGGGCGGTTGTTTGTCGTGCGAGTGGCGGACAGAAATCTCAGGGAGATTGCCAAGGACATGCACGGTGGGTTGACCGATTATGCCTGGTCGCCCTCGGGGAACGATCTCGCCTGGAGCATGACCGATTCCGATGGCGTGAGCTCATCGGTTTATGTATGGACGCCGGTCGATTCGCGCGTGCGCCGAGTGACTGGTGCGACGTTCAATGAGTACAGTCCGTCGTGGGATCCCAGCGGCAACTTTATTTATTTCCTGAGCGACCGCGAGTATCAGCCCCAGCTCTCGACAGTCGAGTTCAACTACGCAACCGCGCGGACGACCGGGCTGTTTGCACTCGCCTTGCGAAAAGACGTGAAGAATCCGTTCCCGATGGAGAGCGATGAGGTAAGCATCGATACGGCGGCGAAGGGGCAGCCAAAGCCTACGCCGACTGCAACGTCGGATGCGCCTGCGAAGCCGGAGAAGAAAGGCAAGGACGCTGTGGTGGCTGCCAAGTCTGACATGCGGATTGATTTCGACGGTATCGAGAAGCGCGTCGTGAGAGTCCCTGTAGAGCCGGACAATATCACTGACGTGATCGCTACAAAGGATCAGCTGATATATGCGATCCAGGGCGCGTCCTATTACGGAAGAGACGGTGAGCGCAAACCGGTTCTCAGCACGTTCAACTTCAAGGACCGCAAGACCGCGGTGATGCTGGACAACGCACCGGGTTATGCTTTTTCGGCCGATCGGAAAAAGGTGCTCGTCGCAGCCGGCGGGTTTGGCGTGTATGATGTTTCGGCTGGCAATGCGGCAAGCTCGCGGAAGGGCGTGTCAACCGATGGACTGATGGTGGATCGAGTCCCGATGCAGGAGTGGAATCAAATCTTCGATGAAGTGTGGCGCCGCTATCGCGACTACTTCTATGTGAAAAACATGCATGGCTATGACTGGCAGGCTCTGCACGATCAGTACAAGCCGCTGGTGCAGTACGTCGCGCACCGCGCGGATTTGAACTACGTGATTCAGGAGATGATCTCCGAGCTCTCGATTCAGCATGCATACATAGCAGGTGGCGACTGGGAGCAGGTAACTCGAACACCAGTCGCACTTCCCGGCGCGCAGTTCACCCTGGACTCTGCCCGCGCGAAGTATCGGATCTCAAAAATTTATTCCGGTGAGAACGAAGAGGCCAACTACAGGTCGCCACTTACCGAGATCGGCATGAATGCGAAGGTTGGCGATTACGTGCTGGCTGTCGATGGTGATGATCTCAAGGCAGGCGATGATCCTTATCGTCTGCTCCGGGGAAAGTCCGATCGCCCGGTGACACTGACCATCGCATCAGACGCGAGCGGAGCTGGATCGCATCAGGTCACATATCGTCCGATCACTAATGAGAACGATCTCGGTTATCTGGATATGGTTCTCGCGAATCAAAAGCGGGTCTCTGATCTCAGCGGAGGAAAGGTCGGGTACATCCACATTCCCGACATGGGTGCGAATGGGCTGCGGGAATTCATCAAGTGGTATTACCCGCAGATAAGGAAGGAAGGGTTGGTGGTGGATGTGAGAGCGAATGGTGGTGGGAATGTTTCTCGGATGCTGATCGAGCGGCTGCGGAGGGAGTTGCTTGGCGTCAACTTCGCACGCACAGACGAAATGCCGAACACTTACCCGGA
>JANYKY010000255.1 GCA_025357975.1 Gemmatimonadaceae bacterium | reverse complement strand
GGCGTTGTTGCTCGTCGCGTGTTGAATCACCTTGATGGTGTTGAAGCCCGCTTCCTGATGCAGCTCGAGCTCCCTGATCAGCCCGAAGCCATACATCTGGTAGATAAAACCGGCATCATCGCCCGCTCCGATCAGTCCGCCCTTTCGCTCGAAATCGCGGAGCGCGCTCATCCAGATGCGATAGTTTTCCTTCCAGAATGTCTCATCGGTCGATGTCCACCCGAGGAAGTACGAACCGTGGTTGTTGGGGTTTGGCTTGAAATATTCTTCGAGCGTGGGATGCAGGTAGTCCTTGAACCATGGCTGATTCTGCGCCCTTTGTAAATCTCGGCTGGCCTCGTAGATGTCCAGAGTTGGAACCCACGCGACGTGGTGAGCGACCATGCTGTCGAGCACCATCGACAGTCGCCCAGGATCAGCTTCGCGCCACAGATGACCCGCGTATCTGAATCGATCGGCTTCGTTGTTGTAGTTGTAAGATGCCGGGAAATTCTGAACGCCATCCTTGAGCGCAGCGTCGGGGATTCCATACCAGTGCTCGATGCTCGTCGTGCCCAACCGTATATCGTCCCATGCGTTGGTTTCCTGAACGCCAACGTGATGGGCGACACGTAATCCAAGCTTGTGCGCTTCGTCCTCCATCGCCGTCATGACGTCGCGATCAACCAGAAGAAGCTTGATCCCATCCACTCCCATTTTTTTGAGATCCCGAACGCGCTGGCGTGCTGCTTCAGGGGTCAGGGGAGCTGGCGGATTCGAGAATCTTCCATAGACAAAAACGCGTGGGGACGTGACGTCGCCCCGCTCACTTTTCCCCCGAAGATCGATGATGCTTTGCGTGTCGTCAGCACCCACTTCCCGAACGCTGGTGATCCCACACGCCAGCCAGATCTTTAGCTCGTAGTCGAGCGGCTGCGGAATGCCACCGCGAGAATCCTGAACATGCGCGTGGACATTGATTAGTCCCGGAAGGACGTATTTCCCGGTTGCGTCGATTTCCGTTGTCGCAGGAACTCGGCTGCCTCGTCCATTAGCCATCGAGACCGGGTCAAGGTAGATGATCTGCGCAATTCGGTTCCCGCGGACGATGATATCGGCGGGGCCAATCGCAGGCGTGCCCGCGCCGTCCACGATCATCGCGTTTCGAATGGCGAGAGATTCGGCTCGTTTCCCGGGCGTCGGCGATTGCGCGAAGGCTACGCTGCCAACAACCAGGTTCAGTGAGATGGCGGCGACAAACCATGTGAAAACGCGCAAGAAAACTCCTTTCGGGACATGCGAAAGGTATCGCGCCGTTTCCGGCTCGGTCAGAGAAGGGCTACAACACCTGGAATCGGGATAGGAGGTAGCGGCTGATCGCCGCTACTCCCCTCCCACACCACCGGACATGCGGGTCCGCATCCGGCGGTTCATAGAGTTGAGACTCCGAGCATCCGCCGGTCCTCGATCCTGCGGTCCTCGATCCTGTTCTGCAGCTTCCCCATCAGCACATCGTGGTTTACGCGGTCAAAGAATTTCTCCAAGTCCACGTCCACCACCCATCGTCTCCCGCCCTGGATGTATTGCTGCGCCTTCCGCACTGCATCATGCGCCCGGCGTCCCGGCCTGAAGCCGTGGCTGTGTTCTGAGAAAGTCGGGTCGAAAGTCGGGTCGGAAATCGGCTGCAGCACCTGAAGTATCAGTTGCTGTAGGAAACGATCGAGCACGGTCGGAATACCAAGCTGCCGCATTCCTCCCCCGCTCTTTGGGATGAGCACTCGCTTCACTGCCCTCGGCCGGTAGGTTCCCGCGAGTAGCTGCTCCCGGATTATCCGCCAGTTCTCACGCAGGTATGGCTCGAGCTCACTCACCGTCATTCCGTCATTGCCCGGACTGCCCTTGTTTCGTCTCACACGCTTGAGCGCCTCGATGGCGTTCTTGCGTTCGACCACTAGCTCCATCAAGTCGGATGTTATCGAAAGATGAATTAAGTGATCGCTGCCTGAGCGTTCTTTACCGCGCGTCGCACGTCCGGCTTCATCACTTCGCTGGCCCTTGAAGACTTCATCTTCGCCTCCCAGCGAGAGCTCCATCTGAAAATTATTCGCGGACTTCTGATGCATGGCCTTTCCACGACTCACGATTGATTCGCTCTCCTCTATGTTCGGCCCTTCGCGATTGGAGCGGTCCACCTTCCCCGATGTCCTTCGCTACTATGGCCTCTGCTGACTTCTCGCTCCGCCTCGTTTTGATAACTCTGCGTCGCCCTTTCAGACATAAAGCGAGATCTCCCCAGGTAATGACACTGACCGTCCCTGCACGAGCGCCGGATTTACGCAGCCTGACTCTTGATCGCGAGAGC
>JANYKY010000249.1 GCA_025357975.1 Gemmatimonadaceae bacterium | reverse complement strand
AGCAGCATGCCGTTGGCCTTTGGGAATCACAAACGCATACGGCGCGGTCGTCCGTCCGCGCTCGATCATCCGCTCAGCCTTCGCTACATAGTTCGTGAGAAACGTCTCCTTGTGGTCAGCGACATAACGCAGCGCGATCAGGACGCCCGACTCCTGATAATTGATGTTGCTGCGAATGCACCACTTCACATTGTTCACCGGCGGATTCGGGCGGTCCCAACGTCGCTCGGTATCGGCAGGGCGCAGCTTCACAATTCCACAGTCGGCTCCGTGAGAAGTGTAAGTCTCGTAAAAGCGGCCGATCGAGTTGTGGAGATTCGCGACCGAGAGAAGCGTGTAGTTCGGCGCCCATCCATCGTAAAATCCGTGCGTCCACACGCCGGGCAATCCACGACGTGTCAGCTCCGTGATCTCCTGATAGGCGAGCGTATGCCATTCATCGATCACGATCGGATCGTACTCGTCGTTATACGGGCCAGTCCCCGTGCTCGTGTAGAGAAACGGCACCGACTCGTGAAGGTCATGGACAACCACCGGCCTCCACTGTAGAAACGCGGCCATGATGTTCTGCGTGAGCTTCTGCGAAAGCACGATGCCATCTCTATTGTTGTCGTGCGCCGTGTACTTGCCCCAATAGATGAGCGGCACTCCGCCGGCACCGAGCTTGAGAGCGCGAGCTTCCCTGTCCGCGTCAACCATGCGATCGCGCCCATCCACTTCGCTCACCGGCGTGATGATCGTGATCTCGTTGTTTCGAATCGTGCGAGTGTTCTCCGATTCATCGGCGACGAGACGGTAGGCCAGCTCCATCAACATCTCGGGACTGCCGGTCTCGGGCGAATGAATCGATCCGGAAAGCCAGTAGATCGGCTTTGCCTCGTGAATCAGCCTCGCCTTGTCGGCAGGGCTAAGGCCGCGCGGGTCCGCTAAACGCGCCAGGTCAGTGCGATACCTCTCCAGATTGGCGATGGTCGCTTCGTCCGCTATCACGAGGCCGATCATCTCGCGCCCTTCATCGCTCTTTCCAAACGAAAACAGTTTGGCTCGCGGCGATGCCTTCGCAACGGCGCTCATGTAGCGGTTGATATCCCCGACATACGACAACTTTCCGATCGTTCCGGGAACGTAGCCGAGAACCTTCAGAGGAGTTGGAACTGTGGACGACGCAGGCAGCGTCTCGACGAGCTCTGTCGTGAACTTCCAGTGCGGATCAGTCGGAGTAAGGTCCTTTATCCGGGCCGAGTACACGCTGTCGATGGGCTGCTGAGCGTTGACGACGAAGTGCGGCAGGGACAACGAGATCGCGACGAGCACGACCTTTCCAGTGTGCTTCATGTTGTGAGATCCTAAGCGGTAGCGGGGGCGGATGCCGGCGTGCGTCTCATGCGCATTACGAAATACAAAAGAGTCAGAACAACCAGCATCGCGCCAACGGCATTGAACTCCTGCCTTGTCGAGCTGCTCATCAAGGCCAGCACCATAGCAGTCGCGAGAATTGGAATGACCGGGCCTCCCGGGGCATTGAACGGAACAGCATCCGCGTCCTGAATTCCTTTTCTTTTCAGCTGAATTGCCGCGAGGCAGCAGGTGACGTAAACAATCAGAGTTGCAAGAACCGCAAGCACAACGAGAGACGCGAACGTGCCCGATAGTGCGAACGCGGCGCAGCACACCGCGTGAACGATGATCGCCACATATGGCGTCGCGAACTTATCGCTTACACGAGCGGTGATCGACGGAAGCAGTCCATCCCGACCGAGGGCGAACAGGCCTCGCGGCGACGCAAGCATGTCCCCCGCGACATATCCAAGTGTCGATATTGCCGCGCCGAAAAGGATAAGCGATTTACCTGCACTTCCAAGAGCCCGTCCGGCCGCTTCGGCAAGCGGAGCTTTCGTGTTCGTCGCGAGCTCCGCACCAAGAATTCCTTGTGAGACTGTCTGGATCGCAATGTAGAGAACGGTGGTTACCAACAGAGCGAGGAAAATCGACCGCGGGACAGTGCGCGCCGGGTCCTTCACCTCCCCACTCGGCGTCAACGCCGACTCGACTCCCATGAATGCGAAAATCAGCACTGTGGATGTACGGGCGAGATCCGCAAACGACGGCATTCCGGGCCACGTAAGATTTGCGCGATTCACCGCCAGCAGTCCGAACAGAACGAGAACCAGCAGCGGCAGAACCTTGGCGACGGTAACGGTCTGAACGACGCGACTGCCTGTTTTTACACCGCGGATGTTAAGCACCGCCAGACCGGCGTAGATCGCGATTATCATCACGTCCTTGACTGCCTTTCCCGCGAGTCCCGGTGAGAACTGTGCAAGCGCATCGACAAAGACATTCACAACGGCTGCCGATGCGAGCACGGCGGAGCCGAACCACAGAGTCATCGCAACCATGAACCCGACATAGGGGCCGAATGCAACCTCCGCGTATGCGTACGTTCCGCCTGAAAGCGACACCCGGCTCCCGGCCGAGGCGAAGCAGGTGACGATCAGAGCCATCGCTACGGCGCAGATGATGTACGCCACAGGTGCGGCATTCCCGATTTTTCCCGCTACAACCGCGGGGAGAACAAAAATGCCCGCGCCAATAGTGAAGTTGATGATCGCCGCGGTGAGTCCGCGAACTCCAACCTCGCGTATCAGTCCTTCGCTTGTTTTCATTTGCCCTGCTGAACGGTGAGCTTTGCGATAGCATCTGCCTGCGCCCGCAGCCTGATATTGCTGCGTCGCGGATGGACCGAGATTCCCTGGACCTGCTGCACTGCGGCCGCGAGGTGCACTCCCGGCGCAAGATCGCGGTTGAGTCCCTTGACGATTTGCTCTTTACCGAGATCCATCACGTTGCCGATGGACCAACGTGCCTGGCTGCGAATGAAATCGCGTACATCGTCATGTTTCAGCCATTCGACACTACTCACGAGGAGGCCGGCGGAGCCGACGTCGTAGTCGAGATCCGGGACGAATAACTCGTTGCTAGCGGCGTCGTACTGCGGAGTTCCAACGAGATAGACTTTTCCCGATACTCCGCCCTTGAACTGAACTTCGAGCGCGAGCTTCCCCGCTCCGACACCGAACATTCTCACGTCCTTCACGACAAACGTGCGCCCTGCTTTGTCGAATTTCTTGCCGACGAGATGCTCGCGCAGTAGGCCGGATGCTACGTCGTAGCCGACCACGCCTTCGAGAAGGATGTGAAGTCCATTGCCGACCGCGGCGGGGTAAAGCGGTGGAAGCGAAGTTTCCGCGATCACCGGTTTCTTTCCGGTGACCACCTGCGGAGCTGCCGAGAAGCCGAGCGCAGTGACCAGAGTTTTTTTGACGCCGACGTTCTCGCCCATCCTTACTGCGGAGGGGTTTATTGTCAGCCACACACTATCGGTCAATGGAATCGGCCGCTCCAAGAGGTGCCACCAGCCCTCGAAACGGGAGCGGATATCGAGCGCTCCGATTTTTTGGTCGATCATTGGGCGCTTGGATTCCAGCGCGTTCTTCGTCGCTTCTATTACACGGTCCGTGACGTCGATATTGAAAACTGTCACGCGACATTGGTCGCGCGTTTCCGTGCTGTAAGGCTGGACGTCCGTGACGCGCGTTTTCCCTTTGAGGCGCCAATCCGGATTGATTCGAATGTCGGTCGCGATTGTGATCTTCGCGCGAGGTTTGACGCCGTCGATACCGCATGAGCCGGAGACCTCACCGACCACGGGCGGCTTATAGAAGCCTTGCCCCTCGTAGTGTATGACGGCCGAGATGTACGCTGTCTGGCCGTTCAATGACACGGAGAACGGATCGCGCGTTGCTTCGAAGGCCACGGCCATCCGCGGATTCTTCAGCTGCTTTCGCTGCTTTATGTCGCCAAAGGTTTTTGGAACTGCCTTTTCGAGAGCCGCGACTACCGGGCTCAAGTCATAAGTCAGCGGGATATCGAGAGTCGAGCTTGGCAAAGATGGGAGCGTGTCGGTATCCGCCACCATGGCGGGCGCGGGGGCGTCTACATCAAGCTTGCTGTCGCAGGCGGCCGATGACAACGCTGCGATGACCAGGCAGAGGAAACCTGCGGTTCGAAACGCGCGGGTTCGCCCTCGCGCAGGGTTCGCGCGCGGGGTAGTCACAGGGTGTCGTCGTGTCTTTCGCGATGGATCATGGATTGGCGACCAAGCTGCAGCGAGGCACCAACATTATCAATAGCGGCTGCGCCGTTCGCCGCTATCTTAAAACGTGTCGGCGCTGGCCGCTGCGTTACGCACTTTCTGAGAGAGGTGTTCAATGTTCGGAATTTTGCTTCTCGTTCTAATTGTCATCGTCGTCATTTTTGCAATCAGCTCGTATAACCGTCTGGTGTCGCTGAAGAATCAGGTCGCCAATGCGTGGAAGCAAATCGATGTGCAGCTCAAGCGCCGCCACGACCTCATTCCGAATCTGATCAACACGGTGAAGGGGGCGATGAACTTCGAGAAGGGCACTCTCGAGGCCGTTGTCGCTGCGCGCAATACGGCAATCACGGCCTCTACGAGTGGGAACGTCGCGGCAACTGCGTCGGCGGAGGGCCAGTTGACTGGCGCCCTGTCCCGTCTACTGGCCGTGGTCGAGGCGTACCCTGACTTGAAGGCAACGGCGAACGTTGCGCAGCTTCAGGAGGAGCTCACCGGCACCGAGAACAAAATCGGTTTCGCGCGGCAGCTATATAACGACACCGCGACGCAGTACAACACTGCGCAGCAATCGTTTCCGACGATGTTGTTCGCGGGTATGGCCGGAGCTTCACCTTCTCAGCTCTGGGAAATTACCGACGAAGGAGAGAGGGCAGTTCCAAACGTCGATCTATCGCTCGACACACCAGCGAAATAAGACGACGTTCGAGGCAAGCCCCAGTGAGCTCGGGCTCCCCTCGAGCTCACTGATCGCTGTCACGGTCTTACAAGTGGAGCCGTGACAATCTCGTAGCCGTGGGGCGGCTCCGCTCCGAGTAGATAGCGCACGAAATAATCCCACCGCCTACGCATCATGTAGTTGGATGCAACGCCGTAACCGTGTCGGGCATTCGGGATGAGCAGCAGATCAAAATCCTTGTTGGCCTTGATCAGTGCATCGACGACGAGCTCTGTATTTGAAGGAGGAACGTTGTCGTCCGTCGTTCCGTGCGCGAGCAGCAAGTGGCCCTTCAGATTCTTTGCGAAATTCTGGTTTGCTTCCGAGTCGTAGCTGTCCGCTCCCGAAGCGTCGCGCACGTCCAGACCCTGA
>JANYKY010000206.1 GCA_025357975.1 Gemmatimonadaceae bacterium | reverse complement strand
TGGGGCTCGGCGTGAGATGACAGTCCGCCATCGCCGGGGTGTGGCGCTGATGCTCGCGCTGTGGCTGATCGTTCTGATCTCGATCCTTGGTGCTCGCGTAGTGGTCTCGACGCGCAGCTCGACCGGACTCGCTTCAAATGTCAGAGCTCAAATTGCCGGGCGATACGCAGCAGAAAGCGGTATCATCTTCGCCATGGCGAGTATGCGCGACTCACTCTCGGCAACAACCGATCCGACACTTCGATCGAGATACTTGAATTCACTCGCGCAACTGCCGCCGGGCCAGGGTGAAGCAGCGCTTGGCCAGCAACGATTTTCAATCGTGTATGTGGACGTCAATACACGACTTGATGTCAACAATGCCTCGCAGTCTCAGCTCACCCGGCTTTTCTCATATTTTGCTGGTCCGGTCGAGGCAGGAACCGCTGCCAGAGCGGTTGTTTCGTGGATCGGTGCGGGAGACGTTCCGTCCGGCGATCGATACGGATCACAGCAAACTGACATCAAGTACCCCCGGGTGAACGCGGGCCATCCGCTTCGCACCCTCGAAGATCTTCGGCGCATTCCCGGCGTTCCTGAGCGTATTGCATTTGGCGCCGCTCCCTACCTCACGGTTGACGGCGACGGAAAAATCAATCGTGCGGCGGCGTCGGATACGGTTCTTTCGGCCGCCGCCGGATCTCTCGTGGATGAGCCGTCACGAGTACTCGTCGTGTCGCGCGGATGGTTGAACGGGAATTCGTTGACTCATGAAATCCAGGCTGTGTATGCCATCGAGGGCTCCGGCTTGATCCTCGTGCGCTGGCAGGAGCGCGACCTGTGAGCGTTCGCATTGGAGTGGAGCTCACGGAGCACCATATTCGTGCAGTAACAATGACTCGCTGGAGTCAATCGCCGCGAGAAACGTTCGAGATACGCTGGGACCCGCGCGCACCGCGCGATGCGGTGCTGCTTCTCCGACAGCAGCTGGGCGCCGTATCGGCAATCGGGATATCGGTTGGCCTTTCCTTCATGCACGCCAAGCACGTTCAGCTCCCGCCTGTCTCGTCATCAGAGCGCCGAGGAATTCTCATGCTGGAGCCTGACCGGTTTTTCGCAATGGATTCGGAGCAGATCGCGGTCTCCGCACCCAGCGATTCCGATCTGGTTTTTGCGGCGGATGCCGTTCAAGTCGATTCATGGGTATCGGCATTCGAACAGTGGGGCCCCGTTGTTGTCATCGAGCCGGCACCAGCATCGGCCGCACGTGTGGTTGCATCACGTGGTGTGCGGTCTGGTGTTTTCGAGATGGGTTCGGCCGACGCCGAGAAAGGAATTATCAAGCTCGAAGAGGGCGCCCTTGTTTCTGCCAGACTGGGGGACGAGGAGTCGACATCGGCGGCTCAGCCGCTGCCTGTTTCCGGCGGTGTGTCTCGAGACTTCGCTCTCGCTTACGGGGTTGCGTTGGGCTCGGGTGCCCGGCTGGACGAGATGCTCCTTTCGGCTGCGGCCATGCGGCGCATTCAATCCCGTCGCCAGATGGGGCTTGCCCGCGCAGCTGCGACTTTCTTCCTCTCGCTGGCATTTGTCGTGATCTCGTTCGATCGGTCCCGCGCACGTGTCCTCGAACGTGGTCGAGAGGAGATCGCTCAGCTCGCGCCGCAGGTCGCAGGTCCTGCAACGCTTCAGGCACGAATGGCGCAACTCGATCTCGAATCATCCACAGTTCGGTCTGCCTCTACAGCGCATCCGGATCCGCTGGTAGTCATTTCGGCTATAAGCCGCCGGCTTCCACGCGATGCCGTGGTGATGAGTCTTCGGGCAGATGGTGATGAGTGGGAGATAGACGGAACAGCGCGGGATGCGGCGGCGATTGTACCGGCCCTCGATTCAGACCCATCGCTCGAGAACGTCCGCTTTCTGTCCGCGAGCTCGCGGTTCAACGAAGGCAACAGAACTTACGAGACGTTTTCCGTCGCGCTTCATGCCCGTCGCTAGCCTCAATCGTCGGGAGCGGCTCGTCATTGCGGTGGGAACTGCAATCGTCGCCGCGGCGGTTATCGCTCGCTTCGTTGCACTTCCGCTGGCAACGCGGTGGACAGCGCGCGAGGAACTGATCTCATCGAGCGCTGAGACGATCGCGCGAATGCGTGACCTGATTCGTCAGGAAGCGACGCTGCGAGCGCGTCTCAGCTCTCGCGAGGGATTCGCCGGTGGGCGACGACTTGTCACTGGGCGCACGAGCGCGCTGGCTGGCTCAGCGTTGCAGGTTGCGCTGCAGGGCTACGCAGACAGAAGCCGCGTGACGATCAATCGACTGGATCTTGCAGGCTCTCCGGATTCTGCGGTGAGTACATCGCTTCCAACTCTTCCTGTCACCATCTCGGCGGTCGGTGATGTGTACGGTCTTTCGGAATTTTTGTCACTTGTGGAGTATGGAAGTCCTGTGCTAGAGATCAGGCAGCTGACCGTGGTCTCGAACTCATCACTGCGCGGGGGACTGCTGCAGATGTCTTTCCAGCTCGACGCTCCCGCGGTTATTGAATGAGATTCAATAGCGCAACGGGAAAAACCGCACTCGACGCAACGTCAATCCTGCTGGCCGCGGCCGGAGTTTTTTTGTGGTTTCGTGAGCCGCAGATCCCTCGCGTGACACTCGCTGGAGTCGCGGTGGACCACACCCCTTCGACCCTTTCGCCATCTTCCCCAGGTGCGAATGTTGACGGCGGGACAATCGTTACGTCTAACATCTTTGCAGCCAATCGTACGGCACCTGCTGTTCGCTATAGTCTTCCTGGGTCTGGCAGTGCTGCAGATGTTAGTAGCTCAGCGATGCGGGATGACCTTCCGGCAACACCAGCGCTGCTCCCAACCGTTTACGGAACAATGACTGGACCAAATGGAGCTACAGCATTGATTCAGTCTGATTCTGCCGGCGCCAGCGGCAGGCTTTACCGAGAGGGAGACCGGGTGGGCATTTTTCGCATCGAGAAGATTCTGGCCAGCTCGGTGGTGGTCCGCGGGCCTGCGGGCAGAGTCGAATTGAAAGTCGAGCAGCGGGGGGTGGCCCGCGAATGAAACGCTTTCCACTGATGGCGATGGTAACCGTGATGATTTGCTGCCCAGCTTCACGTTCTTTCGCGCAGGTCCAGGCTAGACCCGGGCTCACAGCACTCAATTTCATCGATGCCCGGCTCGCCGACGTCATCAGGTCGCTCGCCCTCCAGCTCGGACTCAACGTCGTGCTGACCGATGTGCCGGACAAGCGGATCACGTTCACGACTGCTGCGCCGGTTGAAAGATCGGATGTAAGCGCGATTCTCGAATCGATTCTCGAGAGCAACGGACTGGTGATGATTCAAAAGGGCGCCGTCGCGCAGGTGATGACGCTCGAGCGGGCACCAGCGCAGGCGCTTCATACTTACGTGCTTCCGCTCAAGTACGCGGCCGCCGATGATCTCGCGTCGTCTCTTGCCCGCGTCTATGGATCCTCCGTCACATCGTCTGCCTCGCAGACACTCGACGAAAGGAGCCTCTCGAGAAATCTCGATGCTTTCCGGCAAAGGGAAGCGCAGGCGTTCCAGATGCGTCGTGACACGCCGATTACGCCACCCGCCGTGGCGACACCAGCTATTTCAGGAGCACCGCAGATCGAGACCGCTGCGGGTGCTGCGCAGGGCAATGGAAATCTCGTCGGGCAGACGACAATAGTGCCCGACCTCGCTACGAACTCGCTGATCATTCGTACAGTTCCGCCGAACTATCCGCTGCTGCGCGAGACTGTCGAGGCATTGGACACCAGGCCGCCACAAGTTCTGTTCGAGGTTCTTGTGGCCGAGGTCGCGCTTGGAAAGACGCAGCAATTTGGAGTGGATTGGTCCGCGGCCAATGGAACCACGACCGGACAGTTTGGGTCGCCGATCGCTCCAGACACTGCGAGCTCAATAGACGATTTCGTGCTTCGTGTTGTCTCGCTCGACAGGTTCAAGGTTCGCGCTGTACTCCGCGCTCTCGCCGCAAATTCCAGCGTCCGCGTTCTTTCGACGCCCGAGATCCTCGCTTCGAACAATCGCGAAGCGCACATCCTTGTAGGGAGCAAAGTTCCCTTCGTCGTATCGACGCGGCTCGGGAACGATATCGCCATCGATCGCACGGTTCAATTTCAGGATGTGGGCACGAACCTGACGATCATTCCGACCATCAATCAGGATGACTATGTGAGCATCCAGATACTGCAGGAAGTAAGCACGCTTACGTCGCAGACTATCGCGTCGGCTCTCGACGCTCCCGTAATTTCGACTCGCGAAGCGTCCACGAGAGCGACGATCCGCAACGGTCAAACCGTCGTCATCGGCGGGCTTATCGGCACGACAGAAGAATATTCGGACAGTGGCGTGCCGTTTCTCAAGGACATTCCGATCATCGGCTATTTGTTCAAGCGACAGACTCGATCGCGGAACCGCACTGAGCTTGCGATCTTCGTCACGCCATACATTGTCCGAAACGACGAGACAGCCGACCAGGTACGTGAACGGGTTCGCAGCAGGCTGGAGCGCCAGTCACCCGGCATATTTCAGGACTCGTTGCCGAAGGTCATTCCGCCGCCGCGGCCGACGCGGTGAGCACAGGCGCGCGCGACCTTCGCCAGGCGGCGGGTAGCGCGCTCGCCGCACGGCTCTCGCCCCGCTACCTCGAAGAGCATTGCTTGATCCCGCTCGGGATCGCTGACGACGGAGCCCTCGAAATTGCCGTCGGCAAGGGACTGGAGGCCAGCGTTGGTGATGAGCTCGCACGGCTGTACAAAAGAAAGCTCCGCGCCGTTGAAGTGCCACAGGGTGAAGTGATCGCCGCGATCATGTCAGCCACAAGATCCGACGCGGTGACGCGATCGGAAGTCTTGTCCCCCCGCTCGGAAGGCGCTGACGATTCGGCACTGGACGACTTGGAAGCGCTTGCTAATCAGGCACCGGTCATCAAGCTCGTGAACGTTCTGATGCTGGATGCATTGCAGATGGGGGCGAGCGACATTCACTTAGAGCCGACGGCTCCCGGACTGCGAGTGAGATACAGACTCGACGGAGTACTTCAGGACGTGTCGCGCCTGGCGGATAAGTATGCCGCTGCCGTCGTGAGTCGAATCAAGATCATGGCCGGGCTCGATATCGCGGAGCGTCGCCGGGCGCAGGATGGGAGAGCGCGCTTGCGTTTAGCTGATCGCGACGTCGATCTGAGAGTGTCGACTCTTCCTGCGCTGCACGGCGAGAGCGTGGTGCTGCGGATCCTCGATCATGCCGGGCATGGCAGAGACTTGTCCGAGCTCGGAATGTCACCGCTGGTCCGGGAAGATTTCGAGCGTCTGATTGCCCGGACGAGCGGAATGGTCCTCGTCACCGGACCAACCGGCTCGGGCAAGACAACAACGCTTTATGCCGCCCTCGCTCGCGTGAACGCAGCGCGCGTCAAGATTGTTACTGTCGAGGATCCGGTCGAGTATCAGATTCCCGGAGTGATTCAGATACCCGTGAATTCGAAGGCCGGTTTTGGTTTCGACAGCGCGCTAAGCTCGATTCTTCGTCACGATCCGGACATCATCATGGTCGGGGAAATGCGCGACCGGGCCACCGCGGAGCTCG
>JANYKY010000098.1 GCA_025357975.1 Gemmatimonadaceae bacterium | reverse complement strand
CACCCGCAGCATGATCTAGCGAAGCGACAGATGAAGGGATTCGGTGGAATGATTTCCGTCGAGATGGGCACCAAGGCGCGCGCGAACGAGGTGCTCAAGAAGTTTCGGGTTTTCTCGCTCGCTGAATCACTCGGTGGGGTGGAAAGCCTCATCAGTCATCCGGCCTCGATGACGCACGCCTCGGTGGAGCCCGAGCGCCGCGCTCACCTTGGCATTACCGAAGGGCTGGTTCGCCTCTCCTGCGGCGTCGAAGAGCTCGACGATTTGATGGCGGACGTGGAGCAGGCTTTCGCGTAGGTCTCTTCAATGAAGGCGTTGCTGGTCGGCGGTGGCGCGCGTGAGCACGCCCTCGCCTGGAAGCTGCTTCAGGATGATCCATCGCTCGAGCTTATTTGCGCACCCGGCAACGCTGGAATCGCGGAGGTTGCCGATTGCATTCCGGTAAAAGCGACAGACATTCGCGGACTTGCAGCGTTTGCGGAGAGGGCTGACATAGGTCTTACCGTAGTAGGGCCGGAGGCGCCTCTCGCCGGGGGAATCGTTGACGCGTTCAGGGCCAATGGCCGCGCGATCTTCGGACCGACGAAAGCGGCGGCCGAGATCGAAACGTCGAAGCGTTTCGCGAAATCGTTGATGGCCGAGGCTGGTGTTCCGACAGCTGCCGCACAGCACTACACGGACGCGGATGCAGCACTCCGCGCAGCAAGCGCGATGGCTACGCCTCTCGTGATCAAGGCCTCAGGGCTAGCCGCGGGAAAAGGCGTTGTGATCGCGCGGAGCAGCGAGGAAGTCGAGCGCTCCATCAACATGATGCTTCGTGACTGTGTCTTCGGTGATGCCGGGAGCGAGATCCTGCTCGAGCAGTTCATGGAAGGCGAAGAGCTTTCGATCTTTGCGATCACCGACGGAACGAATTTCGTCACGATGCTGCCCGCTCAGGATCACAAGCGGCTGCTCGACGGCGACATCGGTCCCAATACGGGCGGGATGGGTGCTTACGCGCCTGTCTCAATCGCAACGAGCTTGCTCATCGATACCGTGTCCGACACCGTGTTCGAGCCTACGCTTGCCGCAATGCGGAGGCTGGGCCGGCCGTTCACCGGTCTGCTATACGCTGGTCTGATGCTTAACGATGACGGTCCCAAAGTCGTGGAGTTCAACTGCAGGTTCGGGGATCCCGAGACGGAAGCGATACTGCCGCTGATGGACGGCTCGCTTCTCGACCTGATGATGATGGTCGCGAGCGGTGAGTCGATCGCTGGAGCGTCACCACTACTATGGAAGAGAGAATTCGCCACAACGACGGTTCTGGCAGCTCACGGATATCCGGACGCGGTGCGTCAGGGCGATGTAATCCGGCTTCCTCCATCCCCGAGCGGTGTTCATGTCTTTCACGCGTCCACTGTCCGCGACAACGAATCGGGCCAGTTGTCGACAGCCGGCGGACGCGTCCTGGCGATCACCGGCACCGGACGTACGCTGGCAGAGGCTTCGCAGCGCTCAGCGAGTTACGCGGAGAAAGTCACTTTTGAAGGCAGGCAATTCCGGCGCGACATAGGAAAGCGGGACCTGGAGCGCGATGCCGGAGCTGCCTGAAACAGAAACGATCGCGCGTGATCTCACCGAATCTGTCGCCGGGCGTCGCATTGAGTCGGCGCGAGTCACGAAGGCCGATGTACTTCGCGAAGTATCAGCGCCGAGGTTCATCAAGACACTGGAGGGCGCGACGATCTTAAGGAGCTGGCGGCGCGCCAAGCTGATCGTCACCGACCTCTCTACCGGCAACTTCCTGGTGGTTCAGCCCCGCTTCACCGGCGCGATGATTGTCGAGCATGCGGATCTCGACCCTGCACAGTTGACATACTCAACTCTCCGTCTTCAGCTCGACGACGGACGTGCACTTCATTACTGCGATGTCCGGCGATTGGGCACCGTCGCACTCATGAACCCGAAACGATTCGACGAGTATTCGAGCGCACTCGGAATAGAGCCTCTTGACCAATCGTTCACGAAGGAGCAATTATCGGGCGTTCTTCGGGTCACAAATCAGCCGGTCAAGAAGGTTCTGATGGATCAGCACAGGGTAGCTGGAATTGGAAACATCTACGCCAACGAGTCACTCTGGCGTGCGGGAATCGATCCGTCCCGGGCCGCTGATTCACTCGATGACGAGGAAACAGCTCTTCTCCGGGACGAGATCGTCGGTGTCCTGAACGAATCCGTCGCGCTGCGGGGAACAAGCTTTCGCGATTACCGTGATCCGAAAGGTGAGCGCGGAAAGTTCGCAGAGAAACTGCAGGCCTATGGCAGAGAAGGACTTCCCTGCTTCCGTTGTGGACGCCGTCTGATCGGCACCCATGCGATCGACGGGCGTGCGACCGTCTTCTGCGCGACATGCCAGGCATGACTCGGGTTCGCAACGCCTCCAAACGTCATCAGCCGACGAGCGATGTACAAATCGCCGCGATGAGACAGCTCGTAAAGTCGGGTGCGAAGGATCGCCCGGGGACTTATCGAATGCTTTCCTCCACGGGGGAGGTTGTCTACGTAGGAAAATCGAAACGCGTTCGGACTCGTTTGCTCAGCTATTTCAGGTGCGCGTATCCAGAGGAGAAAGGCGCGCGCATTCTTCGCGAAGCGGAGACTATAGACTGGGATTACACGCCGAGCGAATTTGCCGCGCTATTGCAGGAGCTGAGACTCATCAAGCGATTTCGGCCGCGCCTCAACGTGGCGATGAAGCGTGACGGCCTGCATTACGCTTTTATCAAGATCACCAAAGGGGCCGCGCCGAAGCTCGCCGTGGTACGCGGCGCGTCTGCCGACAATGCTTCGATTTACTACGGCCCGTTTGTCGGGGCGCAGCGAATCGGCGAGGCTCTTCGCGAGCTGAACGACGCGCTCATGCTTCGCGATTGCAAATCCGAGCTCAAGATGCATTTCTCCGATCAGCAGGAGCTCTTCCAGATATTTCCTCGCACGCCGGGATGCATCCGTCACGAGATCAACAAGTGTCTCGGGCCGTGTGTCGGTGGCTGCTCGGTGTCGGAATATGACGAGCGCGTTGGGCTTGCCCGTGCATTTCTTGACGGCTCGAGCGATGGTCCGATGGAAATGCTGCGCGGCAAAATGGAAACAGCGAGCGAGCGGCTCGAGTTCGAGCGCGCTGCATCATACCGGGATAAGCTGTCGCGACTGGAGATCCTGAGGGAGCAGTTCAGCAGGCTCAGATTCGCCGTTGAGAATCTTTCTTTCGTTTACACAGTGAAGGGCCACGAAGGGCCCGATATGGTTTATCTCGTCAAGCGCGGCGTAGTACGGGCGGAGCTCGATAAGCCGCGTTCGACATGGCAGCGCGCGAAGATGAAGAAGCTTGTCGAGGATATCTTCGGCGTCACCGAGAAACCGACGACGAGCGTACCAACTCACGAGATTGACGAGCTTCTTTTATTGTCATCCTGGTTTCGGCGCTTCCCGAAGGAGATGGGACAAACGAAGCAAGTGTGCTAGGACTTCGCTCGAATTCCGCTTGTCAGGGTTCCGAAGGCAGCGAATCCCGCGGCGACGAATAAGCTCACGCGAACGGCAATCAACATCGCAGAAAGCTGCGAAGCATCGGAGTGCCTCGCCATCATCGTTGTGAAAACCGCGCCGGAAATCCCGATGCCGAGCACCATCCCGACGTTGCGCGCAGTGGCCAGCACGCCCGATGCGATTCCCTGACGCTGCCGCGGCGCCGCACCCATCAGCGCGCTGTTGTTTGGCGAGACGAACAGGCCCACGCCAAATCCGATTACACCGAGCGAGAGGGCAACCGCCGTAAAACCGCTCCTCTCGATCGTCGCCGCGAGCATCAGAATGCCCGCCGTGAGTATCACCATGCCGATGGTCGCGGGAATACGCGAGCCGATGCGATCAGACAACGCTCCGCTGAAAGGTGCGGTGATTGCCATCATGATCGGCTGGGCTGTCAGGATCAAGCCGGCGTGCTGGGCAGTCAGGCCCCGTCCCTGAATCAGCAGAAACGGCAGCGCAAACAACACGCTGAATACGCTGCAGTAGTTGAGAAGCGCGCTGAGAGTCGTGGAAGAAAAAACACGGCTGCTGAACAGCGACAAGTCGAGCATCGGACTTGTTGCACGCAGCTCGACACGAATGAATGCCGCGAACAAGATCACCGACACCGCGAACATTCCGAGGATGCGCGCGTCCATCCAGCCCATTGCGTGCCCTTCGTT
The DNA here is from genome assembly GCA_025357975.1 of Gemmatimonadaceae bacterium. Taxonomy (GTDB): domain Bacteria; phylum Gemmatimonadota; class Gemmatimonadetes; order Gemmatimonadales; family Gemmatimonadaceae; genus UBA4720. Next base: position 628 of record JANYKY010000098.1, on the reverse strand, counting down.
CAATGCTGCGAGCAAGGCAACCAAACCCGTCATGAACAGGATCGCACCCTTGAAGTCGAACCGTTCACTGCTCCCCTCGAGTCTGTCGCGCGCTATGAACCAGAGCGCGAGAGCGATTGCGAGCGCCCCGACAGGAACGTTGACGTAAAAGACAGACCTCCATCCGAACGTCCCCGACAGCCATCCGCCAAGTGATGGGCCGACCGTAAGACCGAGATATGTGAAAGTTCCGAGTGCACCGAGCGCGCGTCCGCGTTGTTGAGGCGGAAAACTTTTCGTCAGGATTGCGGGAGCGTTGGAAAACAACATCGCCGCTCCAATCGCCTGAATACCGCGAAGGCCGATGAGCGCTCCGGCCGTGGGAGAGATTCCACAGAGCGCAGAGCCGGCGACAAAGACGAAAAAGCCGGCAACATAGAGCTTCTTGTTTCCATAGATGTCACCGGCTCGGCCGAATCCGAGAAGGAGACCGCTGACGACGAGCAGGTACACAGTCGAAACCCATTCGATGCCCGCGATGCTGGCGTGCAGGTCCGCCGCGATTACAGGCAGCAGGGTGTTGACAATGCTTCCGTCGAGCGCAGACATGAACGTGCCGACACCGATGGCAATGAGAATCAGCCACCGG
>JANYKY010000041.1 GCA_025357975.1 Gemmatimonadaceae bacterium | reverse complement strand
TTTGCCACGGATTCCCAGTATTGGCTGGATACCATGGCACGCAGGCACTACGACAACATGTTCCACCAGCACTTGCGCTACTACTCGATGAAGCCGCTCATATACATGTTCAAACAGTACGACATGGAAGTCTTTGACGTCGAGCGTTCGGAAGTATACGGCGGGTCGATTCGTGTTTTTGCAGGGCATACGGGCGACAACAAGATTTCGCCCCGCGTGGCCGAGCTACTCGAGGTGGAGAATGCGGCTGGTGTCTACAACAATGGGACAAATGAGAAGTTTGCAGCCGACACCGCAAAGCAGCGCGACAAGCTGCTCGATGAAGTTCACAGCCGTGTTCGTGACGGAAAGAAAGTCATCGGCATCGGTGCTCCCGCAAAAGCGGCCACCGTTTGCAACTACGCACGCCTCGGCCCCGAGATGATCGAGTATATCACCGAGGTCAACCCGCTGCGCATGGGCAAGTATCTTCCCGGCGTTCGCATTCCGATTGTCGATGAAGAGAGAATGTTCGACGATCCACGGCCTGCCGACGCCGCAGTACTGTTCGCATGGAACTATCACGATGAGATTGTGCCGCGTCTCAGGGCGCGAGGATTTACCGGCGAGATAATTCTTCCGTGACTCCCCGGAGTTCCGGGTCGCACCGACCCGGCTCCGGAACTATCCTGTTCGGAGGAAGCGGGTTTCTCGGTTCCCATATTCTTAAGGCGGACCCCAAGATCATTTCAGTCGGCCGTACAGATCCGGGAACGGGTAACCGCCACGTCTTTGTCGAGGCCCTCGGCAACCTCGAACCTCTTGAGGCCATCGAGTTCGACAATGTCATCTTCAACGTCGGCCACAGCGACCACTACAGCCTCGAAAAGGAAACGTTGGAGAGAGGCGCGCTCACCGCGTTCGACTATCACGTAGCTCCTGTGATTCAAGTGCTCGAACAGCTGAAGTCGCGCGGCCTTCGCAAATTCGTTCACTTTTCAACCGTTCTTCTGTACGACTGGAAAAAGATCTCAATGCCCGTGAGCGAGAGCGATCCGATTGATCCACGCAGCACACGCTACGTGCTGAGCAAGCATATGGCGGAAGAAGCCTGCAGGTTCTACTCGAGATGGATCCCGATCGTCAACATTCGCCTGGCTAACATGTATGGACCCTCGCCCCGCCAGCGATATGACATCGTCCACCAGCTCGTTGTTCAGCTCCTGACGAAGCATTCTGGCAAAGTGTGGACTACCAGGCCGAGCAGAGATTTCATCTACGTGGAAGATGCGGCGCGCGCAGTCCTGCAACTAATGCGGACAGAATCCTCTGGAGACGTAAACCTGGGCACGGGAACCGCGACATCAGTCGCCGAGATCGTCGCAATCCTCCGCGCGGTCAGCGGTTTTTCAATCGACGATGAGGATCGGCAGGTTAACGGACCGAGCGAGTTTCGCTGCGATACGACGAGACTAAATTCGCTGATCGACTGGAAGCCAGAGTACTCCATCGACCAGGGACTGCGCCGAACTTACGAGCTGATGTCCAACTGGCACCACTAAAGCGATGCGCGCACTTGTGACAGGAGGCGCCGGCTTCATCGGCTCGCATGTCGTTGAAATCCTTGTGGGCCGGGGGGCGGCGGTTACGGTGGTGGACAATTTTTCGACAGGCCTGATGGAAAATCTCGCGTCCGTCGCAAACGACATCGAGATCGAGCGCTTCGATCTCGCGCAAGACGACCCTGGTCCCCTTCTCGCGCGAGGCAACTTCGACACCATCGTGCATGCCGCGGGAAACGCCAGCATTCCTCGATCGGTAGCTGATCCGCGGCGCGACCTCGCCGACAACGTTCTCACTACACAAAATCTGCTTGAAGCCGTGCGTCATTTTTCGCTCGCGTCGTCGATCGTGAACTTGTCGAGCGCCACGGTTTACGCTGAAGGCAGCGACGACCCAATGGCTGAAGACTATCCAAAAGGCCCAGCCTCGCCTTACGGGGTGAGCAAGTTGGCCGGGGAACTTTACACCACCGTGTATGCTCACGTTTACGGGCTTCGAGCTGTGAGTGTCCGGATCTTCTCGGTTTTCGGGCCCCGCCTTCGCAAGCAGGTTGTCTGGGATTTCATGAATCGACTTGAGTCTGATCCGCATGAGCTGGTCATCCAGGGCGACGGAAGCGAACGACGCGACCCGAGCCATGTACAGAACATAGCGCACGCAATTCTTCTGGTGGCTGAGCGCTCGCCGATGAAGGGTGACGTCTACAACATTGGCTCCAGACAGTCGGTCTCAATCGAGCAGCTCGCGCGCGACGTAGCCGGCGCGATGGGCATCAGCCCGATAATCAGACACAGCGGAAAACGCGGCGCAGGCCATCCTCGCTCCTGGCACGCCGACACGAGCAGGCTCGAGTCACTCGGCTACGAACAACAGGTTCCCTACCACGACGGGCTCGCGCAAACAGTTGCATGGTTCCGGTCCGTCAGGACTCAATGAAAAACCCTTCTCGCACCCTCGGCATCAGTGGCTGGCGGCTTCATGGACAAAGAACGGGAGTCGGGCGCTACACACTCAGCATCATTGAAGCCCTTTCCCCGGAAGTCATCGCCGGAAGCTTCTCGG
>JANYKY010000025.1 GCA_025357975.1 Gemmatimonadaceae bacterium | reverse complement strand
CGGCATCGGTAATGGATTCACTCATGTGCGTGACTGGGTCTCATGGAATTCAAAGCTGTAGGGAAATCCCTTACCAGGATCTAGGGGGAATCGAAATAAAGTTGCCCATTCTACCTGACAGAGCACGCGGACGGCCGCCGGTAGCTTGATCGTAGCATGAAAGCTGGGTGCGAATCAACCATCGGAGAACAATAATGAGCGATAAATCGATTCCTTCGTCCGCCGTCGATGCACTTTACGGGTTGGCCTCGCGCCGCTCATTCCTTCGTCGAGCTGCAGCGACGGTAGTTGCAGGCGGGGCAATAGCTGCATGCACTGACTCTAGCGCGCAAAGCGTGTCCGCCAAGGCGGCCGACCACAGCGGTGGAACAACCGCTCCCAACCCTGTCGTTCCCTCAACGGCTGCCGCAGCAGCCACGATGGATGCCATGCACGAAGCGGCGATGAAAGCGTTTCCCGCCAAGACCGAAGGAATGGGAAATCAGCTTCTCGCAGCCCGACTCGAGAACGGCGTCAAAGTCTACGAGCTCACCGCGACGCAGATTCAATGGGAGACAGCTCCTGGACAAAAAGTCGAGGCATGGGCTTACAACGACCAGGTCCCGGGACCGACCATCCGTGTCCGTGAAGGCGATCGCGTGAAGCTGATCCTTCACAACAAGCTGAGCGAGTCGACTGCCATCCATTTTCACGGCCTGGAGCTGCCGAACAAGCAGGACGGCGTAACGTTCATCACGCAGCCCCCGGTGAAGCCAGGTGAATCGTATACCTACGAGTTTACGATTCCAGAAGGCAATCATGGCTCGCACATGTATCACTCGCACCACAACTCGGCCAAACAGGTGGGGTTGGGTCTGCTCGGCGCGTTTATCGTCGAGCCGCGGAAACCGATGGCGATCGAGAAAGTGGATGCTGATGAGCTGATGATTCTCAACGATGGCATGCACGGCTATACGCTGAACGGAAAGAGTTTTCCCGCTACAGTTCCAATCAAGGTCAAGAAAGGTCAGAAGCTTCGCATTCGCTTCATGAATGAAGGCATGATGATCCATCCGATGCATCTGCACGGAATGCACATGACCGTTATCACAAAGGATGGCTGGCCGGTGCCTGCACCATGGAGATGTGACACTCTCAACGTCGCTCCTGGCGAGCGATGGGACGTCATCGTCAACTGCAACAACCCGGGAGTATGGGCGTTTCACTGTCACATTCTTCCACATGCAGAGTCCGACCATGGAATGTTCGGAATGGTGACGGCACTGATAGTGGCGTAGCAGGGAAAAGCATGAGGTAAGATGACAATTGCGATTATAGCAGAGCTATATAGTCCGGTGTCGAGAGCGGTGCGTCGAATGGCGCACCGCGTTCTCGCGTTCCCGCTTGCAGGCAAGATCATCGGTGCGAATGCAGTCATACTTGCGGCTGGTTTTCTGTACCAGCTTCTTGCGAACGTGCCATCCGAGCGGGCAACGGTGTTCGCCACAACCCTCGCGATAATCGGCGCATCGATAGTAAATGTCGCGCTTGTAAGGCTGGCGCTCCGGCCGGTGCGGGATCTGGGAATCGTCGCAAAAAAAGTATCTCTTGGCGACTTCAATACCCGGAGCGAGCGATCACTCTTTGCGGACGCTGACCTGCGTAATCTCGGAACAACGATCAATGGCTTGCTGGATTCTCTGGTGTTCGAAAGACAGAGGATCCGCGATCTCGGGGCGGAGGTCGTGTACGCACAGGACAGGGAAAGGGCGAAGGTCTCGAGAGAACTTCATGACTCGATAGCGCAGACTCTGGCGGGGGCAAAATTTCAGCTCTCCGCAGCTTGTGATGGTGCAACTGACGAAGTGCGGAATCATCTTGCGGCAGTATCGGCGATGATAGCCGGAGTGACCGATGAAATCAGGGATGTGTCGTACAGCCTGCACCCGCGAGTCGCCGAAGACCTCGGACTCGAGTCGGCGTTGACTGCACTCGCAGCGCAGGTAAAGGTGCGGTCAGGCGTAGATGTCGTCGTATCGGTCAACGTACCTGGTAAACCGATACCTTCAAGTGTAGTGGGAACACTCTATCGCGTTGCTGAAGAAGCCCTGAAGAACATCGAGATGCATGCACAGGCAAAAAATGCTACCGTAGAAGTAGTCGCTTACGATGGGAGCTTGCGTATTGTTGTATCCGACGACGGTCAGGGCTTCGATTCTTCTCGAATGGACAGGCTCACCAGGCGATCTGGTCTGGCATCAGTCAAAGACCGTGTCGTACTCTCAGGTGGCAGCATGAAGATCGACAGTAAACCGAACGGGGGCACGCGCGTCATGGCTGACCTTCAGACATCCGGAGTGGTTGTATGACTGGTGACATCATTCGCGTTGTCCTCGCTGACGACCATGCAGTTGTCCGTGCCGGTGTCAAAGCCGTGCTGAGCTCTGCCAAGGATATTCAGGTTATCGGGGAGGGCACGAACGGTCGCGAGGCAATCAACCTTGTCGAGCGACTCAAACCCGATGTCCTCGTGATGGATCTCTCAATGGGAGAGATGGACGGGATTTCCGCAACAAAGGAGATCCTCGAGAAGAAGCTTCTGACGAAAGTCCTCATCCTCACCATGCATGCTGAGGAGGCGTACCTCGTGAAGGTTCTCGAGGCGGGCGCGAGCGGCTACCTGATGAAGAGCGCGGCCGACCGGGAGCTTGTCGATGCAGTACGTGCAGTCGCTCACGGTGACATGTACATGCAGCCAACCGCGACGCGAGCTCTCGCACAGGGAATCATGCGCAGGTCCGAGCATGCGGACGAGCGCGATCGCTACGAAAAGCTCACCGAGCGGGAGCGTGATGTGCTTCGTTACGTGGCCGGCGGGTTCAGCGCTCCGGAGATCGGAGAAAAACTCTTCATCAGTCCCAAAACCGTTGACACGTACAAGCAGAGAATCAACGAGAAGCTTGGACTTTCGCATCGCTCTGACTACGTCTCGTTTGCGATGAAGCTTGGATTGCTCAGCTCCTGACGTAGACATCCCTATCATGACGGTCACGATGGGTTACGCGAGCGCGGCTTCTCGTGCGTGAACGGGCCCGGATGGTGTTAGCGCTCTAAGAATCGGATGAATGACCAGCGTGGATGTGACGGACTCCCGCATGACCTGGTCGGACACACTGCCTCCACCGATGCTTCTCGCCATCATGCCCTGACCCCTGGTAGCCATGGTGATCAAATCGACCTCTTCGGCTTCGGCAGCACGCAGGATTGAACTGGAGGGATCCGATGATACGACGACACGGGTCAACATTTTCACGCCACCCGCACGGTGCTTCACGATAAGGTCGAGGTACGACTGCGCGGCTGATACATCTCGCTCCGCTGCCGGACCAATCGCAGAGAGCAAACCTCCATCACTGCCGCCGGCTCTAGGGGCTACGACCATCGTAAGGAATATTATTGCGCCCTCTATCCTTGCAAGCGATACAGCCGGGGGCAATGCCTGCTCGGCCAGAACTGACCCGTCGAGCGGAACAAGAATCTTTCGATGACTGAATCCACGCTCGATCGCGGTTCCGACTGACGGCGGTCCAACGACGAGTACCGGCACTCCTGTCTCGCGGATCAACGAGTCTGCGACGCTGCCAAACCAGATTCGGGCTACGCCGCTGCGACCATGGCTTCGCATTACGATCAGATCGACGCCATTGCGTCTCGCGTAGCCGCATAACGCATCTATGATCGGACCTCGCTCCAGCGACGCGGTAACATTGATCGTCGAATGCGCTCGACA
>JANYKY010000492.1 GCA_025357975.1 Gemmatimonadaceae bacterium | reverse complement strand
GAGGGCTACCCGCTTGCCTGCACGCAACGCTGCCAGCGTCGCGTCGAGTCCAGCGGCGCCGACAACGGCGTTGATGACAATCGACGTGTCGTCGCGCGTAGCTGCATCGATCAGCGCTTGCGAGCCGCGACTCCAATCCGCGCGACCCGGCTCGCGCTCATCTACCAGCCCAACGTATGAAGGCCTGAATTCGTCTTGTTGAGAAGCAAGGAGCTCTGCATTGGTGTGCGCAGTCAGGGCAGTGACACCAAACCGATCGCGCTGTCGTGAGAGAACCCGAAGTGCTGTCGTGCCGATCGAGCCTGTAGAGCCAAGAATCGCTACTCCCTTGCGACTCAACCGGGCACCGGCAAAAGCAGGGCTGACAACATCAGGAATGCGACCGGTAGAACAAACAGGACGCTATCAAATCTGTCCAGAATCCCACCGTGACCAGGAAGCAGCTTGGACGAGTCTTTGACGCCTGCATCGCGCTTCAGCAGCGATTCGGCAAGATCGCCGAGCTGCCCAACTACACCAATCGCAAGCCCGAAGAGTATGATTCCGGTTGGACTTAGTCCGAGTTGCGCAAATGGTTTCAACAAAAACTGCGCGTAAACCCATGTGCCCAGCACGGCAACGATCAGCCCGCCGAAAGCGCCTTCCACCGTCTTGCTCGGGCTGACGGCGGGAATGAGCTTGTGCCTGCCCAGCAGACGACCGAACGTGTACGCCCCGGTGTCAGTGGCCCACGTCACGGCGACCGGGAACATGACGAGAATGGTTCCGGCCAAAGCACCCACGACGTAGTCGTGGTACCGCAGCGGATACATGTACGTGACGAGCGCGGGATACACGATTCCCGCGATTGTGACGCCGAATGCAACGAGCGGCTTGCGATCGACTCCTCGCGCCCAGATGACGCTTGTGAGAAGCGCGAGAAAAACGAGTACCGTGACAGTTACCGACACATGAAATACGCCCAGATAGCTCGCATGCACTGCGAGCGGAATCGCAGCGGCGAGGGCGATTCCAGGAATTTCCAGCGGCTCTGACCCGCCGGCGCGGGCCATCCTGAAAAGCTCCCACGCCCCGATTGCCGAGACGCCGCCCAGGGCTGCGGCAAAGACCCACCCACCGATGTAAATGAGGGCAACCGTCAGAGGCGCGCCGACAAGCGCAAACAGCACGCGCCTCGTGAGCTCCGACACGAGCTCAGACTTCCATTATTTCGGCTTCTTTTGCCTTGAGCAACTCGTCGATTTTCGAGATGAAGTCGTCGTGCAGCTTCTGCATGTCCTTCTCGGCATGCTTCACGTCGTCCTCGCTCGTGCGGTCGAGTTTCTTCAGTTTCTCGCGTCCCTCGGTGCGCGCGTGACGAATGCCGATACGCGCTTCTTCGGCGAGCTTGTGAACGACTTTGACGAGATCCTTGCGGCGCTCTTCGTTAAGTGCGGGCAGCGGAACGCGAATCGTGCCGCTCTGCGACATCGGATTGAGTCCAAGATCCGAGTCTCGAATTGCCCGCTCGATGGCCTGAAGCTGACCCTTGTCCCACGGTGTGACCGTGAGAAGCCGTGGCTCAGGCGCCGACACACTGGCAACCTGATTGAGTGGCATCGTCTGCCCGTAGACTTCGACGCGAATGGTATCGAGAAGGCTTGTCGACGCCTTGCCTGTACGGATCGAGCCGAGCTCCCGCTTTGAGCTTTCGAGCGATTTCTCCATCGCCCCGCGGGAATCCTTGATGATCTGCTGAATGGTGCTCATTGAACCAGTGTCCCGATGCGCTCGCCACCAACGGCCCGCGCAATCGCTCCAGGAGTGTTGATATTCAAAACAATGACAGGAAGTTTGTTTTCCCTGCACAACGCGATCGCCGTCTGATCCATCACGCCGAGCTCTTTCAGCATCACGTCGCGGTAGCTGATGTCAGTGAAGAGCGTAGCGTTCGGGTCCTTCTTGGGATCCGCAGAATACACGCCATCCACGCTTGTTGCCTTGATGATTACCTGCGACTTGATCTGGATTGCGCGAAGCGCCGCTGCAGTATCCGTCGAGAAGTAGGGATTGCCCGTGCCACCGGCAAAAATAACGACGCGCCCTTTTTCGAAGTGACGAAGAGCGCGGCGCCGAATGAACGGCTCCGCGATCTGTTCCATGTTGATCGCCGTCATCACCCGAGTCTGAACGTCAGCGCGTTCGAGCACGTCCTGCAGTGCAAGAGCGTTTATGACCGTTCCAAGCATACCCATATAATCGCTGCCGACGCGATCCATGCCGAGCTTGGAGAATTGAGCGCCGCGCACGATGTTGCCGCCGCCAATCACGAGCCCGATGCCAGTGCCCATCTCAGCGACTTGTTTCACCTCTCCTGCAATTCGCGTGAGGGTATCGAAGTCGAACCCGGTTCCCTTGCCTCCGGCGAGTGCCTCGCCGGAGATCTTCAGGAGAACGCGCGAATATGCCGAAGCCGTCAAGCGCTTTTACTCCTCGCCCATCTGGTAACGGACAAAGCGACGCACCTGAATGTTCTCACCAACTCTGGCGGAAGCTTCCTTGATGAGATCGCCGATGGACTTCTTCGGCTCGCGAATCCATGGCTGGTAAACGAGGCAGTTGTCCTTGTAGTAGGCCTCGACTTTTCCCTCGACCATTCGCTGAATGATGTTGTCGGGCTTGCCGCTCGCCTTAGCCTGCTCCTCAGCAATGCGGCGCTCGCTGTCGACACGCTCCTGGGGAACTCCGTCCTTGTCTACCGACACCGGCGCGGCACTCGCGATATGAAGCGCGATTTCGCGTGCGAGCGTCTTGAAGTCATCAGTGCGGGCAACGAAGTCGGTCTCGCAATTGACTTCGACCATCACTCCGACTTTTCCATTGTGGTGGATATAGCTTGTGATTACGCCTTCCGACGTCTGCTTTCCTGAGCGCTTGTCGGCTTTCGCGATTCCCTTCACGCGAAGCAGCTCCATCGCTTTGTCGGCATCGCCATTGGTCTCCTCGAGCGCCTTCTTGGCGTCCATCATTCCCGCGCCGGTCGCCTGACGGAGGGCCATCACGTCTTTTGCTGTGAACATCTTCCGATTCCTTATGTCTGCTCGCGCTACGTGAGCGCGGTGTCGTGATTGGTTAAAAGAACGCCGCCGGCTGGTGGCCGGCGGCGGGTCTGCCCGCAGGCAGGGAGAAGTTACCCTTCCGAATTCTCGCCGTTAGATCCCGGCTCTTCGGAGTCGACCCCATCTCCCGAGTCAGGTGCGTCACCCGCATCTGAGCCAGTGGATTCGCCTTCGCCTGCCACTTCACCCTCACCGCCTGTCTTGAGCCGTGCTGCAATCGCTTCAGGCTTGGCCCGACGACGACGTGGACGGCGCTTTCTCTTTCTATCGCCTTCGCCTTCCGGCTCAGCGCCGCGATCGGAGCTGTAGGTATACGACTCCGTTTCTTCGGCCTCTTCGCGAATTGGAGCTTCGCGCTTTGC
>JANYKY010000419.1 GCA_025357975.1 Gemmatimonadaceae bacterium | reverse complement strand
GCAGTTAGCGCGTCAAAATCACCAGGATCGTGCGCGCGCAAGGTTGTCAGTGGTTGTCCATATCCTCCGCAGGCTCGTCCTCTTGCCCACTCGCAACGGGGGTCACGGTCGAGGGAACTTCAACCGCGGTCTCGACCAGTGGAGCAACTCCCGCACTCTTGAGCTGGCCGTTCAGCGCCGGTAATGACGCGCTTATCGCGGCCCTCACGCGACTGAGCTGAGTATCCAGCTGCGCTGACAGCACCCTGAACACTTCCCTCGTCTGGTTCGTTGGCCGAGCATCGGTGCCCGAAGCTACTCCAGCGAGCGCGGCGATTTGGTTATTCAGCTTGATCGGATAATTGAGCGGATCCTGCCCAGACCGATTCTTCACCTGGTAAATCTCCTGCTCGGCCGCCGACAACTGGCTCATGAAGGGTGTCGCGGTTGACTCGAACTGGGCACGCTTGTCCGCGGGCAAACTCTTCTCGCGTTCAGCAATCTGCGACCTGAAATTCCGAATGACCTTCACTGCGTCGTTCGCCTTCGACGTTTCATTCCGCACCTGCAACAGAAACGCGAATTGATCCTGGAGGTCAGCCTGAGTCGCCTTGCTTCGCGGATCCTTCATCAACTTGAAACTCTGCATTTCCGTGGCGCCGTTGACGTGCATCCGCACGGTGTACGTACCGGGAATCGCAGCCGGACCATTCGTACCGCCCGCCCACATGATGATATTCTCAAACGTCGATGCGTCCGGATATCGTATGTTCCAGACGAACGTGTTCAGACCTGCCTTGTTCGAAATCCGGGCCGGCGGCTGCGCTCTGCGGGGTCCGTCAGAAGGCGGTGGTGTTTCCTCGCCTCGCGCTTCTGACTTCATCGTCGAATCGGGCGTGACGCCCGCGCGTTTGAGACTGTCTGCGCGCGCTGCTCTGAGGCTCGCACCTCTCAGCGAATCTCGCGCAACAATTGGATCCTGCAGACTCGTGAAAGTGCGAATCACACTTCCTTGCGAATCGACAAAATCCATCGTCACAGTCTGGCCAGGTTTCTTCAGCCAGTAGTAGATAACTGCTCCGGAGGGGGGATTCTGGCCTGTTGGATGATCTCCGGCAGTGCCAGCGCTACCGCCACCGAAAAACCCGGCGCGATACGCGTCCCTCGGCTTGAACAGATGCGAGGCAGAGTTGGCAATCTGCGGATTCATCTGACGAAGCGCGGACAAATCGTCCAGAATCCAGAATGACCGGCCGTGAGTTGCCGCGATCAGGTCTCCTTCCTTGATCGCAAGATCGTGGACCGGAACGATCGGCAGATTTTTTCTGAGAGATTGCCAGTGTGCGCCGTCGTCGAAGCTCACCCACACTCCTCGCTCGGTACCCGCGTAGAGAAGTCCACGCCGCACAGGATCTTCTCGGACCACGCGTACGAATTCGGTCGAAGGAATTCCGTTTACGATGAGCTGCCACGTCGCCCCGTAATCTGTCGTGCGATAGATGTACGGCCTCATGTCGTCCATCTGATAATGATTGGCCGCGACATACGCAGTGCCAGCCGAAAAGTGTGACGCTTCGATCAGCGAAACACGACTCCACTCGGGAATCGAGTTTGGCGTGACATTCTTCCACGTTTTCGCATTGTCGCGAGTGACATGCACGAGGCCGTCATCCGAGCCCGCCCACATCACGCCCGCCGTTACTGGAGACTCCGCGATTGTGAAAACCGTTCCGTAATATTCGACCGAAGTCTGGTCCTTCGTTATCGGGCCGCCGGACGCCCCAAGTGTGCGCGGATCATTGCGGGTCAGGTCCGGGCTGATGGCCTCCCACGACTGGCCTTCGTTCTTCGTTCTGAAGATGACGCTGCTGCCCATGTACATGGTGTTCGGATCGCGCGGAGAGAGTACAATCGGGAATGTCCACTGGAACCGATACTTCGCGTCTGCTGCATCGTGACCCATCGGATTGTCGGGCCACGGGTTGATGTCGCGCTCGAACCCTGTGCGCTGATCGTGGCGCGTGAGGAGCCCACCGTAGGATCCGGCATAAATAATCTCCGGATCGTCGGGCCGCACTGCGATGTAACCACTTTCTCCACCACCGACGTCATACCACATCGAGTTACTGATGCCGCCATTTGCGCGGCTTGGCCCGCAAAGTGTCGAGTTATCCTGCTGCGCTCCACACACTCGATACGGGAAATGATTGGTGGTCACTACATGGTAGAATTGAGCGGTAGGCTGATCCTCTTCCGTCCACGTCTTTCCGGAGTTGAAAGAGACATTTGCTCCGCCATCATTTGCCTCGATCATTCGTGTCGGATCATTAGCTGCAATCCAAAGGTCGTGATTATCTCCGTGAGGAACTTCGATCCCGCGGAAAGTTTTTCCACCGTTCGTCGAGCGGTACATCCCTGTGTTGAGGGCATACACGGTGTTCGTGTCTTTCGTGTCCGGGTAAATGCGCGTGTAGTACCATGCCCGCTGTCGCAGAGTGCGCTCGGAGTTCGTTCTGGTCCACGTCGCGCCCGCGTTGTCGGACCTGAAGACGCCACCGGAGTCTGCTTCGACCAGCGCCCATACGCGCCTCGGGTTTACCGGAGAGACCGCCACTCCGATGTTGCCGAGTGTCCCGGTCGGAAGGCCAGGATTGCGAGTGATGTTGGTCCAGTGCTCCCCCGCGTCAGTCGATTTGTACAAGCCGCTTCCCGAGCCGCCGGACACCAGCTTCCACGGCGTCCGGTACGCTTGCCACGCGGCCGCATATAGAACTCTCGTGTCCGAGGCGTCGATCGAAAGGTCAACAATTCCGGCTGAGTCGCTGACGAACAAAACCTTGCGCCAGCTCTTGCCGCCGTTTTCCGATTTGTATACGCCGCGGTCCGCATTCGGTCCCCATACGTGACCGAGAGCGGCGACGTAAACAACATCGGGATTTTTCGGGTCGACTCTGATTCGTCCTATCTGCCGTGTGTCGGCGAGTCCAATGTATGCCCAGGTTTTGCCGGCATCCGTGGACTTGAACACGCCATCGCCGTGGGAAACGTTACCCCGTATATCGGACTCACCAGTCCCGACATAAACGATGTCCGGATTCGACTCACTGACATCGATTGCGCCAATGGTTCCACCAAAATACTTGTCGGTGATGGCGGCCCAGGTCATCCCACCGTCGGTTGTCTTGAAGACTCCGCCGCCAGTCGTACCGAAATAATATTCGTTAGGGCGTTTTGATGAGCCGGCCACAGCGACGGATCTTCCGCCACGAAACGGGCCGATCTCTCTCCACTTGAGCGCGGCCAGTGCAAGGCTGTCGTATGTCGGGGCACCGGCTGCGCCGGGCGTCTGAGCGTGTAATGAGCATGCGACGACGGCAGCAGCAATCGATGCAACAAGAAAAAACCTGACTTTGATCACGTTGAACGTTTCTCGGTATGGGGGCGATTTCAGGGACCTAACTAGCCACGCGTCGCAGCGGTCTGCAAGGGTTGGGAAGCGCGGGACGCGAATTGCATTACGGCGATGCAACCCTTTACACGGAGTCCGCGTGAACCTCCCTCCCGAAAGCTCGGAACAACGCAGTGAAATGCTGGACCCGCATCGGCGTGAAGAGCGAAAAAGTGCTGCGACTGAAATCACTGGCCGGCTCTTTCAGAAGGGCATCGACGTAAGTGATTCGGAGGATCCCTCTACGCTCGCAGACCTCCTTTCGGCAGTCGAGCGCTTCGAAGCCGCAGTCGAGAAGCGCGGAGGCGATCTGATGGTGAACACTCCGAGCTCGAGCGACCCCCAGAACCCGGATTTCGTAGTTCCAGCTAAAGAGGCAGGCGAAACTCTCGACGCGTACATCGGTCGAATTGACGTGGCGACTGCCGCCCTCGACTGAAGAGCACACATGAATTGGGTCCATCTTCATCTTATGATCAATCATGCCCCGGTGATCCTTGGAAGCCTGGCCGCACTCTCGGCGATTTTTGCACTGATTTCGGGACGCCGCACCGCATGGCTTTACACGGCGATCACCCTGACGCTCGCCGGGTTGTCGGCGTACCCATCGACAATTACTGGCAAGCGCGCTTCGCGCGTCTTTCGGCAGCGCCAGCCGTCGGCCGGCGCTGCGATTCGTGCACATCGCGAGGCCGCTGACGTGACTCTATGGATCCTTCTTGGATCTGGTGTCCTCGGCATTGTGACATGGTACCGAATTGGAAGCGACGATCACGCTGCGCCGGTGCCGGGATGGGTGAAAGTCGCACTGACAATTCCGGCGCTCGCTTCCCTTGGAGCCACGGCTGTTACTTCTGAGCGTGGTAGCAAAATCGGCCACCAGCCGTGGGAGACTTCATTCTCTGCGCCGCCGCTATTATCCACAGATTCGACTCTCAGAGTGGCGCCGCCTCCGGCAACTGTTCC
>JANYKY010000400.1 GCA_025357975.1 Gemmatimonadaceae bacterium | reverse complement strand
TGGGTCGTGCTTCAGCCATTGCTCGCGTCGCTCATTTTTGCGGTGATGTTTGGACGCTTTGCTCATTTGCCGAGCGACGGGCATCCGTACGCGCTGTTCGTTTTCTCGGGCGTGATTGTGTGGAATTATTTCTCCGCGATTCTGCAGCGCGCCGGGAATAGCCTCATCACGGATGCGCGGCTCATCACGAAAGTCTACTTCCCGCGCCTCGCGATTCCGCTTGCCAGCACGTTTTCGGCGTTGATCGACCTCGGCGTTGCGCTCTGTGTTCTGGTAATTCTGCTGGTGATTTACAAAGTCACACCGACGTGGCGAATTCTGACGCTGCCATTTTTTATTGCGCTCGCCGGAATTTCGGCGGCCGGTGTCAGTCTGTGGCTGTCCGCGCTGAACGTGCGTTATCGCGACTTCGTTCATGCGATGCCGTTCCTGCTGCAGATCTGGATGTTCGCGAGTCCCGTGGTATACGCAACGACGCTCGTTCCAGAACGCTATCGGTTTGCATATGGATTGAACCCCGCCGGTGCATTCATCGAAGGATTTCGCTGGGCAATACTCGGCGGGAGCTCGCTGACTGTTGCGATGGTGGTGCTCTCCACGACGATCGCGCTTGCTGTGTTCATTGGCGGCGCGTTCTTCTTTCGCAGGGTCGAACGGGGCTTCGCCGACAACGTATGAGCGAGCTCTCTCTCAGCATTCAGGGAATCTCGAAGTCGTATCAGATCTCGCGTGCGCTTGGTGCCCAGCCGTATCGCACACTCCAGGAAGAAGTAGTGGCGCTTCCGCGTAAACTCTGGAAACGCGCGCGAGGCAAGTCTGACGCGCTCGATACTTTCTGGGCGTTGCAGGACGTCACGTTCGATGTGAAAGAAGGCGAGGTTGTCGGCCTGATCGGACGCAACGGTGCGGGCAAAAGCACGCTCCTCAAGATCTTGGCGCGCATCACGGATCCGACTCGCGGCCGGGCGGATATCTATGGAAGAGTCGGTGCGTTGCTGGAAGTTGGAACGGGTTTCCACATGGAGCTCACCGGACGGGAAAACATTTTCCTGAGCGGCGCGATCCTTGGAATGCGAAAGAGCGAGATCGCGGCGAAGTTCGATGAGATAGTGAGCTTTGCTGAAGTCCAGCAGTTCATCGACACGCCGACGAAGCGTTATAGCAGCGGGATGTTCACACGCCTTGCCTTCGCGGTCGCGGCCTATCTCGAGCCGGAAATTCTTTTTGTGGACGAAGTGCTCGCAGTCGGCGATGCCGCGTTCCAGAAAAAATGTCTTGGCAAGATGGAAGATGTGGCCGGGCAGGGCCGCACCGTCTTCTTCGTGAGCCACAACACACAGGCGATTCGTCAGTTGTGTACGCGCTGTGTTCTTCTCGAGCATGGCCAGGTCGCGGCCGATGGTCCGACTCATGAGACTCTCTCGATCTACAACCAGCATCTTCGCGACATGCGTGTTGACGCCGAGAGCGGAGTCAACAATCCGGAGAATCGCCGAGGGTCCGGTGCGGTGAGATTCACGGCGGTGTCGGTGGAGGATCTTGCAGGGACGGAGCGCTACGCATTCGAGATGGGAGAGACTGTGAGGTTTCGGCTTTCCTACAGGGCTAATCAACCGATGCGTGGCATTGCGGTGGTGGTCGCGCTGAGGTCCGGCGTGTCACGCGACCTCATCACTTCGGCGCGCCATGTGGTGACGACGGATCTTGTTCCACCGGGCGCTACGGGAACTGTCAGCGTGGATCTTCCGGAGGTTTACATTCGGCCGGGCGAGTACCCGATTTATTTTCATCTCAGCGAATCGGTTCAGACCAAGACGAACTATGATGTGCTCGACGATCTGACGCCGCCTCTCGTTATTGCGGCGGGATCGCGCCGGCTGCACGACAACTTCGATCCGGCTCAGCCGTTCGGAGTGTTCTCGCTACCTTCGCGCATGACAATTGACGAGGCGCCCGCGATTCGGCGGGACGCAGAGCTCGATCGCTCGCTCGTCAACAGGGCCGAGATGGCCCAGACAGGAATCACAACGGGAATTTGATGCTCAACGGAAAGTCTGTACTGATAACAGGCGGCACCGGATCGTTCGGCCGTCGCTTTGTGGAAATTGTTCTCGAGCGCTACAAGCCCCAGAAGCTCATTGTCTTCAGTCGCGACGAGCTCAAGCAATTCGAGATGCAGGGCCATTTCAGCGAGGAGAAGTATCCGGAGATCCGCTACTTCATCGGGGATGTTCGCGATCGTGAGCGCCTGTATCGTGCGTTCGACGGTGTAGACTATGTCGTGCATGCCGCGGCACTGAAGCAGGTCCCCGCCGCCGAATACAATCCCACCGAAGCGATCAAAACCAACGTCCTTGGCGCGGCGAACGTTATCGATGCTGCGATCGATCGGGGCGTATCGCGTGTGATCGCGTTGAGCACCGACAAGGCGGCGAGTCCCATAAATCTCTACGGGGCGACCAAGCTCTGTTCCGATAAATTGTTCACCGCGGCGAATGCGCTTGCGGGCGGGCACGATACTCGGTTCAGCGTCGTTCGTTACGGCAATGTTGTGGGAAGCAGGGGAAGTGTCGTTCCGTTTTTCCTGAAACAGCGCTCAACTGGAAAGTTGCCGGTGACCGATCCGCGGATGACTCGCTTCTGGATCACGCTGGACCAGGGAGTCGAGTTCGTGTTGAGCTGCTTCGGAAGAATGAACGGGGGGGAAATTTTCGTCCCGAAGATTCCGAGCATGAAGCTGATAGATCTTGCTCGCGCTATCGGGCCGGACTGCGAGCTCGAGATTGTCGGCAAGCGTCCGGGCGAGAAAGTTCATGAGCTAATGGTTGGTGAGGACGATGCGCAGAATACTGTGGAGTTCGACGACTACTACTCGATTCTGCCGAGTGGGCGTGGGTACAATCGCGACAAGTACATGGAGCAGCGGGGCGGGAAGCCATGTGAAGAGGGTTTCCGTTACAGCAGCGAGACCAACACGCGATGGCTGACCGAGGGCGAGCTCGAAGAGATGATCGTCGCAGGTAAGCACATCACCAGCTGACCGTGCTGGTAGTCACGGGCGGAACCGGATTTCTCGGCAGCAACGTAGTGGCGACGGCGCGAGCGGCGGGCCGTGCGGTGATTGCTGTCGGCCACAGTAGTGTCGGGCCCGAGCATGACCTGCACACCGTGGCCGCCGACCTGACCGTTCCCGGCGCGGCCAGGCAGCTAGTTCATGATCTCCAACCGGAGATATTGATCAACTGCGCGGCGCTCGCCAACGTCGATGAGAGCGAAAGGAATCCGGACAAGGCACATCTCCTGAACGTGACACTTCCGCGGGAGCTGGCGACGGCGTGCAACGATGCCGGCATCCGATTCGTCCACGTTTCGACGGATTCCGTTTTCGACGGCAAAGCCGGTCAATACAGGGAAGTGGACACTCCGAATCCAATAAATGAGTACGCCAGGTCGAAGCTCGCGGGGGAGCGGGCGGTTCTCGCCGTGATGCCATCGGCGCTCGTCGTCAGAACAAACTTCATCGGGCTGGCGAGCATTCCGGGGACGGGAATCGCTGCGTGGATTTGCGACAGGCTGGAGGCGGGGGAGCGGATCAATGGATTTACGGATGTCGTGATTTCC
>JANYKY010000397.1 GCA_025357975.1 Gemmatimonadaceae bacterium | reverse complement strand
ATGTCGGTCGGTAGCAGCAGCGTGTCGCGCCTGCCTGCAATGAGCTGCTTGCTGAGGTTGGGCGCCTGCCAATAGACTTCCAGCGCGAGCTCGTCAGCCTTGACGATCTTCGGCGGCTCGGTGAATCCTTCGCCCACCTGTGCAAGAAATGTCAGATACCCGTGGGCGGCAGCGTGATAGCCGGCAAGAGCAGTGTCGGCAATCTGGCTGGCTCGTCGAGCTGTGGCCTGTTCGACGAGCGCACGCGTGCGCGCATCGTTCCATTCCTGCCCGCTCGCTTTGTGAGCGGCCATGCTGAATATGAACGCAACGGCCATCGGGACTGCTGAACGTCGGGTCATCCTCGAATGATATCCTCGTACGAGCGGTTCAGAGAACTTGCAGCGACCCGCAATGGATCGCGTTCCATTGTTCCCGTATGGAGCGAGATACTTCTCGATACTGATACCCCTGTATCCGCCTACGCAAAACTTCGGCGAGGTCCGTTTGGTTTCCTGCTCGAGTCTGCGCCGGCGGGCGGCGATACGTGGGCTCGCTACACTTTTCTGGGAACCGAGCCGCGGTCAGCGTGGCGGCTCGCGAACGGCATCGTCCAGGACTGGTCTGCCGAGCAAGCCTGGCACGCCGATCGTACACCGGCAGATCCCCTGGCTGATCTGGACGCACTGATCTCGGCGGAAGTCCCCGTCGACGCACCCGAGCTCGGAGCCTTCTGGACAGGGGCAGTCGGGTATTTCGGGTACGATGTAGTTCGCTTGATCGAACACCTCCCGGACGCGCCCCCGCGCACATCCTCACTCGCGGATTCGATGTTCGTGTTCACGCGCTCGATGGTGATCATCGACAACCTTCGCGCACGAGCGCGAGTCGTCGTGGGAATCGTCCTCGATGAAGGGACTACTCCAGAAGAGTTGCGGGCTGCCTACGAAAAGGCATCGTCTGAGATTCGCGACATCGAGCGACGCCTCAGTACCAGCTCCCACCTACCGATGCTCACGCTCGACAGTTCCGCCCCAGCGGCGGTTGGCAGCTCGAGTTTCGAGAAACAAGACTTCATTTCCGGCGTCGAGGCGATCCGTGAATACATTCGCGCCGGTGACTGTTTTCAATCCCTGCTATCTCGGCGCATAGAACTGGAAGCAGACTTCGAGCCCACCTCGCTATATCGGGCGCTCCGAGCATTGAATCCTTCGCCCTACATGTACCATCTCGTGATGGATGGCGCCGAGATCATCGGAAGCTCACCAGAATTGCTCGTGCGCCTTTCGGACAATCGCGTAACCCTGAGGCCCATTGCCGGTACCCGGCCGCGTGGTGACACTGCCGCTCGCGACAAGCAGCTGGCCGACGAGCTTCTCGCCGACCCGAAAGAAAGGGCCGAGCACATCATGCTCGTCGATCTTGGGCGAAATGATGTTGGCCGGGTTGCACGTTACGGAACTGTCGATGTTACAGAGCTGATGCGAATCGAGAAATATTCTCACGTGCTTCACATCGTCAGCCAGGTCGAAGGCGTTCTCGATCACGACCGCTCCGCCATCGACGTATTCCGCGCAACATTTCCTGCGGGTACGATGACAGGTGCTCCGAAAGTGCGCGCGATGGAGATCATCTACGAACTGGAGCCCGTTTCACGCGGTGCGTATGCAGGAGCGATCGGCTACATCGCTGGAGGCGGCAGGCGAATGGATCTGGCAATAACAATTCGCACATGTGTCATCGCCGATGGCATCGCGTCTGTGCAGACCGGAGCCGGCATTGTTGCGGATTCGGTCGGTGAGACGGAGTGGGAAGAGACTGCCAGCAAGGCGCGGGCGATTCTTTCTGCGATTGGCCAGGTTCGCCACGCCAGCTGATGCCAATCGCTGAGGATCTTCCCGGATACGCCCGCGTCACTGGCAATGGGATACGCGGTCTCGTGATCGAAAGCAGCCGCGCTGGGCTCGAATCGATACTCGGCAGCGAAACCCTTTACGATTTCGCGGCGAAACAGCCAGGAGTCCGCAGATTTACAGGCCGGGTAACCGCGTACGCGATCACTCTGCCCAATGACGGTGCGGATGTTGTCGTGCGCCATTCAATGCGCGGCGGGCTGCTTGCCCGGACCCGCTCGGATCTCTTTCTGCCGCCGACACGAGGACTACGAGAGCTCATCAATGCGCTCCGGCTTCGCATATCGGGGATCCCGACTCCTGAAGTCGTCGCGTTTGTCACTTACCGGGCAGGTCCCCTATTTCGGCGTAGCGACGTCGCGACATCGGAGATCAAGGACGGGCATGACCTGGCGGTCGTACTTCGGGAGATGCCTGCCGGTGAGCATCGCGACGCATGTCTCATAGCTGCGGGCCACCTCATTGGGTCACTCAATGCGATCGGTGCTCACCATCCCGACCTCAACATCCGCAACATACTGATAACATGGGATGGTGATCACGGCGCGAAAGCACACGTTCTCGATGTTGACCGCATTCGCTTTCACGTTCCGGACGATCCGATGGTTGCGCGCGCCAACGTCGACCGGCTCGAGCGATCGCTCAGGAAATTGGGGGCGACCGGATCGATCGAGGTGAGCGGTGACGACATCGCAACGATGAGGGCCGCGGCAGGCGTGCCAGCGAAATGAGCGGGCCGCCGCCCAACCGCATTTGCATCGTCATGATGAGCGCGGTCGGCGATGCGGTTCACGTCCTTCCCGTCATCAATGCGATCAAGCGCAGAGATCCTGCGTCGCGGATCACCTGGGTGCTTCAGCCGGGCCCGGCCTCCCTCGTGCGGGGGCACCCGAACGTGGACGAGATAATTCTTTTCGACAGGCAGAAAGGCGTCGAGTCTTTCTTCAATGTAGCGAGGCAGCTACGAACGAGGAAATTCGACCTCCTGATCGATCTTCAGGTGTATTTCAAGGCGGGTATCGTCACCGCGATATCCGGAGTGACGAGACGAATCGGGTTCGATCGTGCGCGTGCCCGCGATGCCAATTGGCTTTTCACGACAGAGCGCATCCCCGCCCATCCCGTGCAGCATGTGCAGGACCAGTATTTCGAGTTCCTCTCGCAGATTGGAATTCCCGCCGAACCAGTTGAATGGAATATCGGGCCCTGGGCGAGCGAGCTACCAGCGCAGCGCGCATTCGTTGCGCAGTTCGACCGTCTGATCGGGTCAATAGTTGTTGCAACGAGTAAATTGGAAAAGGACTGGCACCCTGATCGATGGGCCGAGGTTGCTGACCTGATTTCCAGCACGTATGGGCTTCAGCCGGTGCTCGTCGGCGGCAATTCGGAGCGGGAACGTGCTGCAGCCAGCGCAATTACCGAGTCGAGCAATGCAAAACCTTTTTCCGCTCTCGGCAGCGGCCTGCGCAATCTG
The DNA here is from genome assembly GCA_025357975.1 of Gemmatimonadaceae bacterium. GTDB lineage: Bacteria > Gemmatimonadota > Gemmatimonadetes > Gemmatimonadales > Gemmatimonadaceae > UBA4720. The sequence goes on along the minus strand of JANYKY010000397.1, from coordinate 3,052 downwards.
GTCGGCATACTCGACGCCTCCGCGCTTGTTCTTTCGCCAGACACAGGTCCGCTTCATATGAGCGTTGCGCTCAATCGTCCCGTTATTTCCTTGATGGGATATACCGATCCGCGACGCACCGGGCCGTACAGACGATTTCACGATTTGATAATCGACGCGTTCCATGACGACGGCGAGCAGGGCCCTGTGACGATGAAAACCCGGAGTGACAGGATGTCGCGTATTTCAGTCGCCGACGTCGCCGCGAAGATCCAGCTGTGGAGCGAGCGCTATCGCCCGAAGTCGTAGCTGACGCCGACTTCAGCCATCAGCGCCACCAGCCTGATGAGTGAGAGACCCATTACCGCGAAGTAATCGCCATCGATGCGTCGGACGATTGTCGCGCCGTAGCCCTGAATACCGTACGCGCCCGCCTTATCCATTGGCTCCCCAGTCGCGACATAGCTCCTGATCGCGTCAGCATCAATTGGGCGAAAGGTCACGTCAACCGTTTCAACTGCCGAGACAGTTTTGCCTTTGAAAGCAACCGCAACGGCCGTCATGACGGTGTGAGAGCGACCGCTCAAAATAGAGAGCATCCTCCCAGCGTCACCGACGTCGCGCGGTTTGCCGAGCACGGAATCGTCGATGACGACAATGGTGTCCGCGCCAATTACGAGCGCATCGGGATCCGCAGTCGCTATAGTTTCGGCCTTCGCACGCGAAAGCCGCTCGCAATATGCCTCTGGCAGCTCGCCCCAACTCAGGCTCTCGTCTGTATCAGCGGGCTGCACGGTGTGTGTAATGCCCACAAGCGTCAGTAGATCTCTGCGACGCGGCGACGCAGACGCGAGTACGACGCGCAGGCTTGAAACGGGAATCATCGGAGCTGCCTTGTGTCCGACACGTCCACGCCGTGGCGCATTGCGGCCGAAACGATTGCGTCGCGAAGTTCTTCCTTGTGCTTCATCCGCCCAATTGCGAGCGACAAATTCTTTCCTTCGGCCAGAGTGAATACCGCAGCCCGCTCATCGATCGATAGACCACGAATATCTTTCCAGTCGGCCGAGTAGCGAAGCAGGAGCCTGCGTCTCCATCGGAGGCCTTTGTCGTCCAACCTTAGGCTGCGCGCATATTTCAGGCGTGCGTGCGAAACTCCAAGTCCAATCACAAGCATCGCCACCAGTGTTCGGGCGATCGCGAGTGGGTAGTGCCGAGATCCGGCCCGCCATTTAATAGCCGCCTCGACAACTAGCACCAAACCCGCGAATATCTCGGTCCACGCAACGGTTCCATGATGATCCCCTTTCTTGCGCTTCAGCTCGCGAATCGCAGCGAGGATAAGGGCGGAAGCGGTAAGTGCCTCGATCCATGCGAAGGAGAAGTCGCCCGGATCCGACTTGATTGCGGGGATTGCCTCTTGAAGCAGCGACCCGGCGACGACAAGGTGCGTCAACAGCGAATACCGCTCAGCAAACTTTCGGGCGACTGGCTCGAGAGGAATTACCTGCTCTGGGCAGGTGGCGATGTCGGTCAACGTTCGATCCAGAGTGTCGTCGGTCCGAAGTTCACGAGATCGACTTCCATCATTGCCCCGAACTCGCCGGTGGCCACGTTCAGTCCCTTCGACCGCAGCGATCCGATGAACTTCTCGTAGAGCGGTATCGCCTGTTCGGGCCGCGCAGCACCGACAAAGCTGGGTCGCCGACCTTTCTCGGCATTTCCGTAAAGCGTGAACTGCGAAACAACTAGTACCTCGCCGCCGACGTCCGACAACGAGAGATTCATTTTTTCGTTTGCATCCAGAAACAAACGGAGGCCGAAAACTTTCTCGGCCATCCATTCACATTTCTCTTCGTTATCACCCGCAGTAAAACCGACGAGCAGCGCGAAACCCTTTCCGATTTTTCCAACGACGGCCGTGCCAACGCGCACTTCAGCGCGTGACACGAGCTGGAGCAATACTCTCAGGCGCTACTCGACAGTGACTGACTTCGCGAGGTTGCGCGGCTGGTCTACGTTCGACCCGCGCTTCACGGCGATGTAATACGCGAGCAGCTGAAGCGGAATGCATGCGAGCACCGGCGTGAGCATGTCGATGGTCTCGGGGATCCTGAACTCGTAGTCGAGCTTGCCGGCGAGGGACGGCTCGTCGCGACTCGTGATGGCAATCACACGCCCCTTCCTCGCCTTCACCTCGTGCACGTTGGACACGACTTTGTCGAACACAGCATCGTGCGGCGCGATGAATACCACTGGCATCATCTCGTCGATGAGCGCGATCGGCCCATGTTTCATCTCCGCCGCAGGATAACCCTCGGCGTGGATATAGCTGATCTCCTTCAGCTTCAGCGCACCTTCGAGTGCCGTCGGAAAGTTGTATCCGCGGCCAAGGTAGAGGAAGTTTTGTGCGCGCTTGAACTCTTCGGCGATCTGTTCCATCTCGGGCGCCCGGTCGAGTATCTCCTTCACCTGTCCCGGAAGCGCGCGCAACGCCTCGATGATCTCTTTCCCACGAACAACTGACACGTCCTTGAGGCGCCCGATCTTAAGCGTGAGAAGGGCCAGTGCGATGACCTGGCTCGTGAAGGCCTTGGTCGATGCAACGCCGATCTCCGGACCAGCATGAACGTAGATACCACCGTTCGATTCCCTGGCGATGGTCGACCCGACGACGTTGACTATTCCATACGTGCGAGCTCCGCGATTCTTCGCCTCGCGCATGGCGGCGAGCGTGTCGGCAGTTTCGCCCGACTGCGAAATCACGATACACAGAGTGCGATCATTGACAATCGGATTTCTGTACCGGAACTCGGACGCGTATTCCACTTCGACAGGAATTCGTGTCAGCTCCTCCATCATGTGCTCACCAATCAGGGCTGAATGCCAGCTCGTTCCGCAAGCGGTGATTACGATATTGTCGAAACGGAGAAGCTCTTCGTCGGTCATGTTCAGACCGCCGAGCTTCGATGTACCATTCTCGTCGAGGAGTCGGCCCCGCATGCAGTTCTCGATCGTCTCGGGCTGTTCGAAGATTTCCTTCAGCATGAAGTGATCGAAGCCACCACGCTCG
>JANYKY010000380.1 GCA_025357975.1 Gemmatimonadaceae bacterium | reverse complement strand
TGCGAGAGCCGCGCTCTTGGCCGCCGAATCACCGGAAACCACAATTCTCTCAGCAGCGGCGTTCGCCGTTGCGACGCTGCTCCAGACGTTATCGAAGCCCTTTGTCGTGCGATCTGACCTGAGAATCATCACCGCACCTACATCAGCCGGCGATACTACCGGCTTTACCAGATAAGTTCTTGCCCAGCCCTCGGCTGTGCTTATCTCGGACAGCACAGTACCGACCGGAATCCCACGCGGCCACACACCGCCAAGGCCGGAGCTCACGATGAGACTGCCGGGCTTGAGCTGGCTTCGAAATGGAATTCCGCGGAGCTCCATCAGGTACCCGGTCGTCGCGCTGGCGGCGTGCGCCTGGACAATTCCGAAAGCACTTCCGTCGGCGGACATCGCGCTAACACGAAAATCCGGATGAGTCCAGATCATGGCTTCGCTCATCGTTGGATCGACGCCGGAGACCATTCCGACAACCCCTTCCGGCGAGACGACAGGGTCGAGCCGGCTGACGCCTGCATTGGATCCGGCAGTCAGCGTCATGCTCGTCACGTCGCGCACAGCGCGCCCATGTATCGCTTCAGCCGGTACGAATCCCCACTTGAGCCGGGATCCGAGGCCGATTAACTGACGCAACCTGTCGTTCTCGTTTTCAAGGGACGTAACGGTCATCGCCTTAAGGGCCACGCTGTCACGAATGGAAGTGCGCGCATTGTCGAGGAGCAGGGAGCGACGACTGGCTTCCGCACGCTCCTGCAGCATCACGAGTGGCGACAGGAATGTCCGGCGCATCGAGCTCGCGACTGGCTCGCGCATATTCTGGGGGAGTCCTCTGGCCGCCAGCGCGAGAAGCGCGCAGGCTCCGAGGACAATCAGGTCTGCTTTGTTACTCGTTCGTACGGCGCGGGCCACTTCCAGTACCTCAGGTGGCCAGCACGGACCAGTACTTATCCTCGTCGTCGAGGATTCGTCCGGTACCGCGAACCACGCAGGTCAGAGGGTCCTCGTCAACATGAATGGGCAATCCTGTTTCTTGCGAGAGCAGCACGTCGAGTCCGCGAATCAGTGCTCCGCCTCCCGTCATCACTATTCCGCGCTCGACGATGTCGGCGGCCAACTCCGGCGGGGTTATCTCAAGAGCACGGCGTACAGCTCCGACAATCTGCTGAATGGGCTCCTGGACGGCATCCCGGATCTCGGCAGAATGAATCCGCACGCTCTTCGGAATTCCAGAAACGAGATCGCGTCCCTTCACTTCCATCTCGCGTTCTTCACCAATCGGGTAAGCAGAACCAATCTGAATCTTCACCTGCTCCGCCGTCGATTCGCCGATCAGCAAATTATAGTTCTTGCGCATGGACTGCAGGATTGCCATGTCGAGCTCATCGCCGCCGGTGCGGATCGACGTATCGCTGACAATTCCGGATAGCGCGATGACCGCAATTTCCGTCGTTCCACCGCCAATGTCGATCACCATGTTGCCCGTAGGAGTCTCGACGGGCAGCCCAACGCCGATAGCAGCAGCCATCGGCTCGGCGACCATGAAGACTTCCTTTGCTCCTGCGCCCAGCGCGGAGTCGCGGACAGCGCGCTTCTCGACTTCCGTGATTCCCGATGGCACGCACACGATCACGCGCGGCTTCACCTTGAAGACATGATTCTCGATGATCAGCGCCAGGAAATAGCGAAGCATTTTTTCCGTGACTTCGAAATCAGCGATGACTCCGTCCTTCATTGGCCTGACCGCGATCACGTTCTCAGGCGTGCGGCCCAGCATGCGCTTCGCTTCGAGACCAACGCCTTTGATTTTGCGAGTCTCGCGATCGAGAGCGACCACGGATGGCTCGTTGAGCACAATTCCCTCGCCCTTCACATAAATGAGGGTGTTGGCGGTACCGAGGTCCACGGCAATGGCGTTTGCCGGGAATAGTGAACCTGCCTTGAAAGGCCACAAGCGCATGATGTCTTTGTCTTAGTTCAGGAAAGTATCGACGTCTTTCAATGGCAAGCCGAATGCCTCAGCAACGGCTGGATATACAACGCTGCCCTCGATCACGTTCAAACCCTTTCGAAGGGAAAGGTCTTGCTTGCATGCATTCTTCCAGCCCGCGTTGGCAAGGCGCAGCGCATATGGAAATGTCGCGTTCGTGAGCGCGAGGGTCGAAGTCCGCGGAACACCACCAGGCATGTTGGCGACGCCATAGTGAATAACCCCGTCAACGACGTAGGTCGGATTCTCATGCGTGGTCGCATGGATGGTCTCGACGCATCCACCCTGGTCGATTGCAACGTCAACGATCACGGAGCCAACCTGCATTGTCTTCAGATCCTCTCGGCGGACCAGGCGCGGAGCAACAGCTCCAGGAATCAGGACGGCACCAACGACGAGATCCGCGGTGGAAATCTGTTCCAGAATATTGTGACGATTCGAATAGATAAGCGTCACATTCGCCGGCATGACATCCGACAGGTACCGGAGCCGTTCGAGTGAGAGGTCGAGAACGGTAACTTTCGCGCCCATTCCGGCGGCCATTTTCGCCGCGTTGATTCCGACGACTCCGCCACCGAGGATCACGACTTTCGCCGGCGCCACGCCGGGAACTCCGCCGAGCAGGACGCCGCGGCCACCATACAGCTTTTCGAGGTACTTCGCCCCTTCCTGCACAGCCATCCGGCCGGCGACCTCCGACATCGGCGTCAGAAGAGGGAGCTCACGCGACGGCAGCTCGACCGTCTCATAGGCGATGCAGATGGCCCCGCTGTCAACGTGCGCTTGAGTCAGCATCTGGTCGGCAGCAAAGTGAAAGTAGGTGAAGATGGTCTGGCCTTTTCTCATCATCGGCCACTCCGGAGCGATTGGCTCTTTCACCTTCATGATCATGTCCGACTGTCCCCAGACGGTAGCGGCATCGGGTGCGATTTGCGCGCCCGCGTCGATGTAATTCTGATCGGGGAAACCGCTGCCTTCGCCTCCTGTGGTCTGAATCAGGACGCTATGTCCGGCGGCGACGAGCGACTCTGCGCCGGCGGGGACGAGAGCTACGCGATTTTCATTTGTCTTGATTTCCTTCGGAACGCCGATCTTCATTTCGTAGTGTCGTTGGGGATTGGTAATATGGTATGGCGCTTAGATCGCCGCGCGGGGTCCGAGACTAACGACGGTCTGCAGTTCAGGTGCAAAAAACGCGGCGCACACTTCGCGCACCGTTTCGCTGTCGATGCCATCCACGAGCGCGAGCAGCTGATCGAGCGATCGGTACTCCTCGTCATACAACTCTACTCCTGCCGCCCGGTACATTCGGGACGAGACGCTTTCCAGCGAAAGCGTAATCTGACCTTTGAGCTGATTTTTTCCAGCCGCAAGCTCATCCTCGGGAAGGCCCTCGGACGATAGCCGCGCGAGCTCTTCC
>JANYKY010000372.1 GCA_025357975.1 Gemmatimonadaceae bacterium | reverse complement strand
GAAAGACATGTATGTCAAGGTGTCGATCAATTCTGACGTGACCCGCAGCGGAATTCTTGTTCCCGAAGCATCGGTGCTTCGGGATGAACAAAATCTCCCGTTCATTTTCGTGGAGACCGGGAAGGGACGGTACTCGCGGCGCAGCATTACACTGGGTGCCCATGTAGGATCGAGCTATGAGATTGCGTCTGGAGTTACACCCGGCGAAAAGATTGTCGCGGAGGGCGCACTGTTTCTCCAGTTCGCAGAAAGCCAGTGACCGGTGAGGAGCGCCGCGAAGACGCGGATGACATCGTAGCCGCCGAGCGCGCGAGCGGCATCAATCCCGAAAAGACGTCGTCGATCAACAGGATCGTAGCCGCCGCTCTCACGCAGCCGCTGCTCGTCGCTATTCTCGCAATCACGTTGCTCGGAGCAGGATTCTGGTCGTTCTCGCGCCTCCCGGTTGACGCCTACCCCGACTTGTCGCCGCCCCAGGTGCGAATCATTTCTCAATGGCCGGGGCACGCCGCAGAGGAGGTCGAGAGGCTCATCACCGTTCCCGTAGAAGCCGGAATGAATGGCGCGCCCGGTCTCAAGGTCATGAGATCCATTTCGCTCTACGGCTTGTCTCAGGTGGTTCTGACCTTCGACGACAACACCGACAATTACTTCGCCCGCCAGCAGGTGTTCGAGCGCATTCCTGATCTGGCTTTGCCCGAAGGTGTGTCGCCCGGAGTCAATCCGCTTTCGTCGCCTTCCGGGCTTGTCTACCGGTATGTGATTCGGAGTGCGGACCGGTCCGCGATGGAGCTGAAGAATATCCAGGACTGGGTGCTGGAGAAGCAGTACCGATCCGTTCCTGGAGTCGCCGACATGTCCTCGCTCGGTGGAACCTCGATGCAGTATCAGGTTCTGCTCGATCCAAACCGGCTCGCTGGCGCTGGCCTTACCGTGGCACAGGTGGGAACCGCGCTCGGAGCCAACAACGCGAATGCGGGTGGAGGATTCTACTCCGAAGGCGGTCAGTTTTATTACGTGCGCGGGCTTGGAAGGCTCGTTACCACCGATGACATCGCCAATGTCGTCGTCGCTGTAAAGAACGGAACGCCGCTGCTTGTAAAGGACATCGGACAAGTCGTGATCGGGGCTGCGCCACGGCTCGGACAGTTCGGATTCAACAACCAGAACGATGCGGTCGAAGGCGTCATCGTCATGAGAACCGGTGAGCAGGCTCAGACGGTGCTCAAGCAGGTTGAAGCAAAGACTGCAGAGCTGAACAAGAGTGTCCTGCCGAAGGATGTGAAGGTCGTGCCGTTCTATGACCGAAGCGAGCTGATCAGCCTTACTACAACCACTGTCGAAGGCAATCTGCTTCGAGGCATCATTCTCGTCGTCGTAATTCTGATCTTCTTTCTTTACGACATCAGATCCGGACTCATTGTCGCAGCGGCAATTCCCTTGTCGCTGATGTTTGCATTCATCTGTCTCGACCTGCGGCACATTCCCGCGAATCTGCTGTCGATCGGCGCGATCGACTTTGGAATTCTCGTCGATGGCGCAGTGATAATGGTGGAGAATGTTCACCGGCAGCTCGCACGGCGACACGGAACGACATATGACCTGCGACGAGTAATTCGTGCCGCAGCGGCCGAGGTGGATCGCCCGATTGTCTACTCGACTGCAGTTATCATCACGGGCTTTCTTCCTATTTACGTGTTGGCAGGCCCCTCCGGACGATTGTTCAAGCCAATGGCCGACACGACAATCTTCGCACTCATTGGCGCGTTGCTCGTCACATTGACCGTCGTTCCTGTTCTTTGCGCGATCGTACTCAGAAGCGGTGTCAGGGAACGGCGTAACGCAGCGTTCGAGTGGATGCTGGCACGCTACAGGACGGGTCTCGACTGGAGCCTCGGTCACACGAAGGCGGTTCTCGGCGTAGCGGCGGGCGTGGGCGTGATCTCAACGCTGCTGTTATCCCAGATCGGAGGCGAGTTCATGCCTAAGCTGGACGAGGGCGCGCTATGGGTCCGCGCGACGATGCCCTATACGATTTCGTTCGAGGAATCGTCGAAGATCGTTCCACAGGTGCGAGCGATTCTCAAGTCGTTTCCTGAAGTCACAACGGTTTCGTCCGAGCATGGCCGCCCCGACGACGGCACAGATCCAACGGGATTCTTCAACGCCGAATTCTTCGTCGGCCTCAAACCATACGACCAGTGGAACGGCAAATTCAAGACAAAGAGAGAGCTCATCGATGCCGTTGACAAAAAACTCGCCGCCTTTCCGGGAATAACGTTCAACTACACGCAACCGGCAGAAGATGCAGTGGATGAGGCCGAGACGGGTCTCAAGAGCTCGCTCGACGTCAAGGTTTTCGGGACGGACCTCGGTCTCCTCGAGGAGCGGGGCAACGAGATCAAGAAGGTCATTACACGAATTCCCGGAATCACCAACGTTACTGTCGTCCAGGAGCTTGGACAGCCAAGCCTGACCGTTAACATCGATCGAGCGAAAATTGCCCGGTACGGATTGAACGTCGCTGACGTCAACGGCTTGATCGAAGCGGCAGTTGGTGGATCGGCGGCCACTCAGGTTGTACAGGGCGAGAGACTTTTCGACCTGGTGGTGCG
>JANYKY010000349.1 GCA_025357975.1 Gemmatimonadaceae bacterium | reverse complement strand
AGCTACGCGTCTGCCGGCGGCGACATTTACTTCACGAACGCTGTCACAGAAGTATTCGTTGCAGAGGGCGCGCGTCTTGGCCACTACAAGCTTCAATGCGAAAGCCAGAATGCGTTTCACGTTGGCACGCTTCAGGCTCATCAGGCACGCGGCAGTCGCTACGAATCATTCTCGTTTGCAACCGGCGCCGAGCTCTCGCGCACGAACGTCTATACGACGCTGGCGGGCGACGCGGCCGAGGCTGTCCTGAACGGACTGTACATGGTCGATGGGAAGCAACATGTGGATCACCAGACCCGCATCGAGCACGTTGCACCCAATTGTCCGAGTCACGAGCTCTACAAGGGAATTCTCGACGGACGGTCGCACGGCGTGTTCAACGGAAAAGTCTACGTTCATCCAGAAGCACAGAAGACCGATGGAAAGCAGAGCAACAACAATCTTCTGCTTTCACAGGAAGCGCGCATCGATACAAAGCCGCAGCTCGAGATTTTTGCCGACGACGTGAAATGCACGCATGGTGCAACCGTTGGGCGTCTCGATGAAACGGCGCTTTTCTACATGCGGAGCAGGGGAATCAGCCCGTCGCAGGCGCGGCGACTCCTGACATATGCTTTTGCCGCCGATGTCATCGAGAAAATCGAGCTCGAGCCATTAAAGCATGCTCTTGAAGCACAGGTACTCGGGAGGTTCACGAGCTAGGCTCAGCCGCCTGGCTTGATAGTTGGGCGGGTGACTCGTAAGTCTACGCACCCCATAACCCGCCCAGGCAAATCGATGAGCAACATGCGCCTCCTACTGCTGGCTGCATTGGCTGTCTTCTGCGCAGATTGCGCGCGCCCGATCACCGCCAACACATCTCCGGCGGCCGGCATCGCACCAACCAACACGTCCGTCAGCCCCGTCGGTTATCGGCCAGAATTTGGAACGATGTGGACGTTCGACGCGCCGCCACTCGACTATTGGAAGAAGACGTACGGATTCGCTCCAGTCCAGGCTTGGCTCGACAACGCGCGCCTCGCTTCGGTGCGCACGCCGAATTGCTCTGCCTCCTTCGTCTCTGCGCGCGGGCTCGTTCTCACGAATCATCACTGCGTGCGAGACTGCGCCGACGCAGTGTCGCCAAAGGACACGAATTACATCGAGACCGGCTTTGCAGCGAAGAACATGCGCGAAGAAAAGAAATGCCCGGGCATGCACGTCGACCAGCTCGAGTCGATCGAGAATGTGACGGCGCGCGTTAGTGGGGCTGTTACATCCCCTGCAGCGGACGTTGCAGCCACGCAGCGGGCTGCGATAATCGGTCAAATACAAAATGAGTGCGGTCAACAGACCGGGCTCACATGTCAGGTTGTGTCCCTGTACCAAGGAGGTATCTACTCGCTATACCGTTACCGTCGCTTTGAAGACGTGAGACTTGTCTTTGCCCCCGAGGATCAAATAGCCAGCTTTGGCGGGGATCCTGACAACTTCACGTTTCCGCGATTCGATCTCGACATGGGGATCATGCGCGTGTACTTGAACGATCAGCCGTACCCAGCAAAGAATTATTTCCACTGGAGTCAATCCGGCGCGAGGGAAGGCGAGCCAATTTTCGTCACCGGCAATCCGGGATCGACCGGAAGACTGCTCACGGTTGCGCAGATGGAATTCCTGCGCGACGTTGGCTACCCAGCGCAGCTCGGTGGCTACCAGCGCGCTCTGGATGAGTATCAGGCAGTCGAGAAAATCGACCCGGCCGCCGAGCGAAGATATCAGAACAATGTGTTCGGCATCCAGAACTCGCGAAAAGCAGTCACGGGATACCGGGCCGGACTCATCGATACGTCGTACATGTCCGCAAAGCGCACATTCGAGCGCGACTTCCGTGCACGCCTGGCAGCCGATCCCAAAATGCAAGCCGAATATGGCGGAGTTTACGACGCAATAGCCGTTGCCCAGGGAGGGCTTGCGACATTCGATCCGCAGCGACGCTACCACAGCTACGGTGCCTCGTTTGCCGGTGGCGGATCACGGCTGCTCACCTGGAGTGGACAACTTATCCGTATCGGCAAGGAATCGGCATTGCCCGACGCGCAGCGCCTCGCC
>JANYKY010000135.1 GCA_025357975.1 Gemmatimonadaceae bacterium | reverse complement strand
GCCGAAAACCGAAAACCTTGTCGGCTTCTTCGCCGCGAGCCGTCAGGATCAGCACCGGGACATTCCTCCCTTCGGCGCGAAGTTTCTTGAGAATCGTGTAGCCGTCCATTCCCGGGAGCATCAGGTCGAGCACGACGAGATCCGGATTCCCCGCGCGTGCCATCTCGAATCCTCGCGAACCGTCCTCTGCAGCTTCGACGTCGTAGCCTTCGGATTCGAGACTTCGCGTGAGGCCGAAAGCGAGGTTGGCATTGTCTTCGATTACGAGCACCTTTGTCATGCGCCCGCTCCGGCTGATTGACGATGAAATGTTCTCGGGGAATCGACGAGGGGAGCTGATTCGCGCGGGAACTCGAGTACAAACCGCGCGCCGCCACCCACTGCATCTGCTACATAAGCGCGGCCGCCGTGCAGCCGCACCAGCTCACGCACAATCGAGAGTCCAATGCCGCTTCCACCGGCTGCCGACTCGCTCTCGCGAGAGAGGCGCACATACGGATCCCATATCTTTTCGCGATCACCTCTCGGCACTCCCGGACCCTGATCTTCAACTGCAATCACAACACGGTCGGTGGTGCCCTCGAGTGCAATTGTGACGGTCTGGCCGAGTGGCCCGTACTTGACCGCATTGTCGAGAAGATTCAGCACGATCTGGCGGAGAGCGCGTGGATCGACGCGAGCGATGAGTCCTGGTTGAATCGTCGACCTGATTTTCGCACGACGGACTCGAGCCAGCGGAGCGAATGCATCAACTGCTGCTTCCACCTCCCTGTCCATCTCGACCGGTTCCACAGCAACGGTATTGCGACCGTGCTCTGACCGCGCAAAGGCGAGAACGTTCTCGACGAGATACGTGAGTCGCTGCGCCTCTTCATCGATGATGCTGAGTGAGCGCTCGCGTTCCTGATCGGAACGCAGCTGGCCGTTGCGCAACAACTCTGCGAACAACCTGATCTGGGCGAGAGGCGTTCTGAGCTCGTGCGACACGCCGGACACGAAGTCAACACGGAGCTGAGCAAGCTGTTGTTGCCGCCTGAGTTGGATTACAGCCGCCGCGACGAGCCCGACTGTGAGGAAGAAAAGTCCGGCGAGAACTGGAAGGCGGGAACGGGGAAGCCCTCCGACGACCAGCCGCGGTGCGATCTCTGGACGAAGAGACACAGCGAGCCGCAATCGCCCAAATCTTTCATCGAGTGTATCGACCGCCATGTAATTCTTTGGAAACGACGTCGATGCGGAGTGAAAGATTGTCGCCGACATCGGAGCCCAGGCGGACACGGCAAGCACCGAATCCCGCGACACTCCACGCAGAAGCGACGGCGGGAGCAGCATGCTTCGTGACAGCACCGAGTCGATGAGCGGCTGCATGAACTTGCGAGCGTCGGTTTCGAAACCGTACGTGACGACCGGTTGGCCATGCATGTCGCGCGATATCACATAACAGACAACGCGCAGTTTTCCATCGATGCTATCGACGCTCGCGATGTAGGAATCGTTCGTGACGATGACGCCAAGGTGTCTCGCGGGACTTCGATCTGCGGATCCGAATGCTTGCGTTCTTATCGGAGGCGCGCCGAACCGTGCCGGTGCGCTGGATACGGTGTCCTTCACCCACCTAAGAACGGCAGCCGATGGCGGAGTCCCTGCTACGGTGACGGTGCTGTCTCTCCAATCGAAGCGGAAGAAGAACCGAACTCCATCGAGATATTTTGCCGGAGCGGGCGGCAGTAGCGACGCCGCGCGGAAATCTTCAGGGGATGGCCACGATTTTGGATCGTCCGCAACGTGCGTCAATGGGACGATGAACGTGGAGATCATCGCCCCGAGTATTTCCTGCCCTGCCTGTTGATTGAGCTGCCAGGCGGCGAAGGACGCATAGTCGTCGAGGGCGCGTTTTGCTGCTGCCTGATGTGTTCTCTCTGCATCGACGGCCTGATATGCGAGCACGCCGGTGAGGCCGAGCGCGAAAACGAGCAGGGTCACGAGCAGGGCTGAGCGCGATCTCATGGCTGAGGATCGGTGCTTCAGTTGAGGCAATTGATAGCCCGTGTCTTGAAGGGATTAAGCCCCGGTGCTTACGTCTTTCGGCGAATTAAGAATATAGAGCCGCTATTGCGTATCGAAGTTGCCGGGGAGTTCGGTGCGCGTAAGGAACCTGTAAACCCTTTACTCCGTTGACCGGTCGGTCGGGGCTGGGGGTGCTTCGGCGAGCTCATCCTCGTCGCGAGCAGACCGGCGTTGCAAGCTCTCGAAATGACGAACATTTTCGCCGGTCTGCGCGCTCCTGCGGACGCTCTCCAAGCACCCCCAGCCCCTCCTCCCTGCTCCATTGGGTGCCACACCACTTTTTTTCGGCGGGGGCGGAGCTTCGCTCCGCTCGCTTCGCGTTTTCCCACTCAAGTGGCGCGAGCGTCAGCGAGCGGCGCGTACCTTTGGTTTTGATACCGTAACTGAAGGTGGGGTGCGGAGCGAGCGCAGTGTGGATCTGCGTAGGAGGCGTTGTATCGGCGGAGTCGACCTTTGCGAGCGACCGAGGAGACCGCCGAGCTTTGAAGACGAGCTTTCTGGAAGAAAGCGAGCCCTTCAGGCGGGCTTCGACCGA
>JANYKY010000333.1 GCA_025357975.1 Gemmatimonadaceae bacterium | reverse complement strand
TCGCGTACGAGCCGGATGATGGGACTCATCCGCCACCTGCGAGTTGCAGGGGAATTGAAACAACAGCGAGTATGAACGACATCAGCATTATGATCACGACGACGCTGTTACCTACTATTCCGTTGGTGCTCTCACCAAGATAGCTCGCATCATTCATAAGGATCAGGAACGGCACGATCGCAAGAGGGAGTGTCGCTGAGGTCAATGCCATCGCCATGTTAGTGACCTTGAGTGGATCGGCGCCAAAGAGCAGTGGTGTTGCCGCTATGATCAGGACGATGGTGTATACGAGGCTGAACCGAGCTTCCCTGATCGGCGCAGAATTCTCGCTCGAGTTCCATCCCAGACCCTCACCGAACATATACGAAATCGCGAGTGCAATCTCGAGCGCTGCCCCGAGGCATGTGATACCGAGCGAGCCCGCAAAAAGCGCACGCCCCCATCTGGGAAATGGCACGAGCATCATGTTCGCCATCTGGTCGAACTTTTCGATTTTCACGCCCTGCGGATGCAGAACTTTCGCCGCAATGACGAGAACTGCAATCGAAAGCAGTCCGCCGAATGCCATGCCACCGAACGCGATGATCTTGTTCACAGTCAGATATGACTTGTCCCACTTGTCCTCAACTGCGCCGGCCGAGTAGAAGTACATGAGGTACGGCGTGATCGACGCACCGAGAATGCTCACGCAGATAAACCAGTACTGGCTCTTGTTGTCTGCTGGCATCGATGGGAGCGCGCCATGCGTGACCGCGGACCAATCCGGATGAAGTCGGTGGACGGCGATCGCAAAACAGAGAGTGAGCAATCCAAGGATTGACGATCCGTTCTCAATGACGTCGAAATTAGTCTTCCACATCAGGAGCCAGCCAACGAGCGCAACTGGCAGAGCCCACCATGGAAAGCCGATGCCAGTCGCTAGTTCAAGCGCAAGCGCAATTCCGCCGATTTCCGCCATCAGCACCATCAGCACGACGAGTACAACGGCGCCGAGCACAATGCTGAAGAAGCCGAAGCCGAACCGGTCGCGGAGTCCGTCGACCACTGTGTGCTTGCTCACGGCCGCGAACCGGCCAGACATCTCCACGAGAAAGCTGAGGCACAACACACCGACGACGAGAGCCCAGATAAGCTGATATCCGAACGCTGCACCCGCCTGGGCCGAGGTCGTGACGGAACCGATCTCGAGAAACCCCCCGATTCCGGTAACGATCCCGAGCGCAACCTGAATGATTTTCTTCACAGCGGCTCAGGATAAAGGTTGACGATCCTATCTCGAGCGTAACTCCACTTTGGCGGCGACAACGGGCAAATACGGTGCCTTCAGCATCCTCGGTTGGCCATGTAGGTCAACTCATCGAACGTTTCGCCCTTGACGATTCTGTTGACCCACTCGACACCCTGTGCCACCGAGTGATCCATGTTTCCGACCTCGTAACGCCAGGCGCCAAAGCGGCCACGCGAATAAATGTTCTTCGATTCTAGGAATGGATGAATCGCTGCGAGCGCTTTGTCCCTTTCGAGGCTTGGTATGGGATAGGTGTAGTCCCTTTGCATCACGTGTGTATCCACAATGTCTTTCGCATCCGCCCGACTCAACATTTTCGTATTGATGAGCCCGCGAATTGTGTCGTCGACAATGCATTCGGGCTCCTCGTACTTGAATTCAGAAGAGTCCGGCAGCTCCGGGAGCTCCGGGAAATCCGACGGCTCTGGAAGCTCCGGCAGATTTTGAGCGAGAGCCGAAAGTTCCCAGAAGATACAGCGAGGCCTCCCCTCGCCCATGCCGATCATTCGTGCCTTGAACAACACATCGACTTCGGCACCCGTCCCGGGCTTCACGGACGACTCGACTCAAATACCGATTTCAGAAGGTCTGAGACGATTTTCCGGAAGTTTGGCCTGTCGGACACAGCAATCATCAACTGAAACGGCTTGTCGCGCATCCCTGCGAGAGGCCGTCGAAGCATCGTTTCCGCTGCCTGATTCGCATCGATCACGTTGCATTCAAAATCGGTCACAACACATGCGGCCGGCGCCTCGTCAAAGAGACGCCTGAAGTAGTCGTTGTGCTTTCTTGCGGTCTCGCTTCCGAGGGCCTCATCGGACAGCCGAGAAGGGTGGGAAATAAGCATTGCGTCACCGAATTGAATTGCGATTAACGCTTGACCTTCAACAGCATAGCATACGGACCCAACTCTGCGCTGGATTATCGTTGAGGCCTTTGTGCAGCAACGGACATCTGAACAACGAAAGTGCGTGTCGACGCAGGCTCAAAGTACTTTCCTCGCGCCGCATTGACAGCAACCGAGGCAGCATAGTGCCGGTCAAAAACGTTCTGCACGCCAGCCGACACAGCCAACCGCGAAATGCGAAATGGCAACTCAGCACCTGCCCTCAAGTTGGCAACTGCGTACCCAGAACCCTTGACTGTATTTGCATCGTCAAGGAAAACAGCTCCCGCGCCCTCTCCTTCGACGACAATGAACCCGGCGCCATTTGCCGCCTTGAGCGACGTTTGCCACCTGCTTCGCGGCACACCGGGAATCGTGTTTCCATCGTATACAACGCCGCCCGTACGGTACGTTTCAAATCGGAACGCCGAGAACGTATATGCACCCAGCAGCGACAACGGACCCGCAGACACTTGTCCGCCGGCTTCAGCACCACGGCGCGTTGTGCGGCCCGCGTTTCGAAAATATCTGCGGCCGTTGCTGTTCGGAATCTCAAAGGGCACAAGCTCCTCCCTGACTCTCGTGGAGTACACTGCCACGTCATAACTCATCGCAGCGCCAAAAAAACCCTTCATCCCAACTTCCGACGTTATCGATCGCTGAGGATCGAGGTCCTGATTGATTCCGGCACTTCCATCAGGATGGTTGCCAAGCTCGGTCGCCGTCGGCGTCTCAAAAGCGCTTGCGACATTCGCATACACCGAGTGAGTTGGCGCCAGCCTCCCCACCGCGCCGAGGACGGGGCTGACAGCTCGCATCGAGCGGCGGCCTGAATCATCCGGATTCGATGCATTGATCAGCCTGTCTTTCACTTCGAAGCTGACATTGTCTGCTCGCAATCCTGCGGTCACGTCGAATCTCGAGCCAAGCGCTATGTCGTCACTCGCATAGATGCCGGCACTGGAGACAAGCTCGCGCTGGTCGAGCGTCACGATGCCGCGCTCGCTGGTGATGGAAGGACAGGTCGCATTCGGAATCTTTAGCGGGATCGAGTCTGCGCAGCTCGCGAAATTGCGGCGAAGATCATTCTGCGACTGAAGGTCGGTTCCGACAACGAGGTGGTTCGCGGCGTGCAATACAGAAAAACTTTGGGACGCGTGCGCGGATGCTCCGTATGTGTGGCGGCCTACTTCGACGACCGCGAAGGTGAGTGGATTGTCAAGTGACCTTGCACCTCCGAACACTGCGGCGCCAATCTCGCCTGACGCAACTTGCCGGCTTGCCGAAACTCCAACCTGGATCTGTTTAGCAACCTTTCGCGCGTCACGCCTTACAGACAAAGCGTCCGCCATCGATGGGTTGGCACGGAGCTCGTCCGCCGTAAGAGGGCCCGGATTCTGGGCAAGTGGATTGTTCAAGGCCAGCACTGACACACTCACCTCAGTGTTGCCAAAGCTCTTGCCGGCCCGGCCGAAACCCGTAGTTGCTCGTTGCCGCGCGTGAGCTCGCGTTCCATTGCTCTTCGAAGATGAAACGTCTCCCTGGTAATACTCGGGACCGAAAGTTCCGCCTGCGGCTAGACTGGTCCTGCTGAATCCGCTGTCACCGAGCCATTGCGAGACTTTCGCCGCGATCGGCGTCGACGGAGGTGCAGCCGACCTGATGTCGATCACTCCGCCGCTCGCGTTGCCGTAGAGTGCCGAGGCCGCTCCGCGCATCACCTCGATGCGTCCGACCGATTCGAGACTGAGATAATCAAGTGGTGTCTGTCCGTCCGGCAACGTCAATGGCATGCCATCGCGAAGGACGCGAACTCCGCGAACACCAAATGTCGATCAAGCGCCGAAGCCCCGTATCGAGAGACGCGGGTCCTGGGAAGCGTTGTTGCGGTTCGTCACCGAGAGGCCGGGAACCATGGCCAGCGTTTCGTCGATCGCGGTATGCCGCTGCCCGGGTCGCGCGCTGTCTGGTTGCGAAACCGTCAACGCAAATGGAGAACGAAGGATCGACTGGCCGTCTGCGCGCGTGACTGTCACCAGCACGGGCTTCAGTTTCGCCACGCTGTCGGACTGTGCGACCAGTAGCGCCGGGCCGAGCAACGCGGCGCTAAGCGCGGCGGCAAAGGGTGTGCGAGCGAAGCAAGTCATGTTTTCTTCCGCCCGCCTCCCGAAACCACCTGCGCGTGATTCAGCCATGTCACCAGCGTGAAGCCTCCAAGTACGTTATCGAGAAGCGCTGGAATCGTGAAGCCGCCGATGTGCACTTTCGGCTCGAATGCCTCAGTGAGCCCAACGAACGATGCGAACGCGAGCGCGTCAATAAGGTTCCCGGTCAGGACACTGCCCAAAGGACGCCGACGCGCCGCAACATCTCGGAAGTGCGTGTGACGAGCAGCGGGACAATGGGGTGATGGTGTTCTCGGTAAAAAGCTGCTGACAACCCAGCGAGATGATCAGAAAACCGATAGGGTATCCCATCTTCGCAACGAGCGGCCGCCAATCGGCATCGGGAAGCATTGACCGTTCTTCTTCATCCGCCTTATGCGTTTCGAGTGGCTCGAGCTCCGGCTTTCGCCCTTCTTCTTTTTCGTTTGACTGCTGTTCTTCGGGGGACAACGAATCAGGCGCGGCGGCCAATTTCTACCTTAGCTCGTAAAGGTATGCCGCGATGTCTCTCGCATCTTTCTCGGTGACGCCGAGATTCGGCATCGCTGTCTTGTTATCCACCGCGGGCGGATTCCTCAGCCAGGTGATCATGTCGGATCAGAAGCAGAACCACACATCAGAAACGAATCCCCAAGACCGGGGAGCAACGGTTTACAGAATCGTTCAGGTCGGGGACGAAAATAAAAGTTTGTGTTTCTCATTCCGCGAGGTCCGCCCGCTCGGGCTCAGGCTTTTGTAGTCGCGTCTGATGTGCGGTTCAACGATTCTGATCCGTGATTGGCCGTTGCTTCGGTCCCAGTGATGGACCGTTGCTTCTGATCCCCGTGGATTGGCCGTTGCCTCTGATTGCCGTAATCACGGGAGACTCTTCGCCGTCTCGCCAGGCGTGAAAAGCAGGTTCACGTGCCGCCCCGCGTACGCAGCCTGCACAATGTTGATCTGATCCCGATACGTCTCGAAGAGAATTTGACTACTGACGTGAAGGCCCGCACCACCGCCCGGCACTGTGCCGCGAAAGCAAAGCCACATCAGATCACCGACCCGCTTTCCTCCGCACGATGCGAACGCAACCCGCCGATTGTGAGAATCCGTCAGAGCGAAAGCAGACAGCGCATAAGTCACAAGCGGCGACACAGCAGGACCGGCAGATACTGACTGCGGATGCTTCTGCGCATAGACGATCGCTGCTTTCGTGTAGTCATCCACGAAGACGCGGAGAGACAATACCACGGCTCCTGACCTCTGATCGTACGTCAGCTCGGCAAGGCTCGTATGAAGCGGGTGAGCTTCTGCTCGTTCCGCATTGGTTGCAATACAGATCAGACTCGCCGCGAGGACAACGACCAGCTGGCGGGTGCGTTTCACCAGGGATTTCTTTGAACCGCCCAGTGCGCCGCGACGATCATCACAACAAACGAAACAGCGATCACTCGTAAGCGAAGAACCGATTCCGGCCGCAGTGATTCGCGCGCTCTTGCAATCAGCCAGTCAGCGCTCAAAAGCGCCACTGCCGTGATGGTTAGAACCGCGATCTGACCTATTTCGATTCCGATGTTGAATCCAAACAGTGGAACAGCGATGTGATCACCGAAGAGGTCGCGCAGATAATTAGCGAAGCCAGCACCGTGCACGAGACCGAATACACCAGCGAACACCGGGCGATATTTTCCGCCCCAAAGCGCACGATCGCGATTGCGCACAATGATGTTCTCGATGCAGGTAGCGACGATCGTTACCGGTATCAGGAATTCGATCAGCTTTGTCGGAAGCCGAATCGCGCCCGTGACAGCGAGGCCGAGCGTTACCGAGTGGCCGATGGTGAATGCAGTGACGACCCACATTGCTTTTCGCCAGTCTCGCGGCTGATAAATAGCCGCGAGAGCGAGCAGAAAGAGGATGTGATCCATCGCCTCTAGATCGGTGATGTGCCTGAAGCCGAGCTGGATGAAAGTGAGGAAGTCCTGCATCAGCTTTTCACCGTGCAGGGCAGCGTACGAACATCGGGTTGAGTTGGATGGAATTGTGCGTTCATCAGTCGCTTTTACGCATCAGCCATCACAACGGATTCAGGCCAGCTCGCCCGACCCACCACGTCAGTGAGTAAGCGAGTCAAGCGTTGCCTTCGCAACGGCTGGATGCGTTGGATCGAACGTAGGATTCAAGTCCAGTGCGTGTTGAAGATAACGCCTGGCGTTAGCAGTATCCCCTGCGGCTCGCTCGATCATTCCAGCGTGATAATAGAGCACGGCATCCTGCGTTCCCTGCGAGAGCGCTTTCACAAACGCGGATTGTGCTTCGGCGTAACGATGCTCTTTATACAGAGACCAGCCGAGCAGGTCATATCCGTAGATGTCTTTTCGTGTCTTCAACTCTTCCTGTACCTTGGCAAGCACTTCGGGTACCCGCCGGTCGTGATCCAGGAGGAACAAGCTCCATGCCCGATGATACGATCCTGGTTGCTGTATAACTGCGACTTCCATGGTGCGATTATATTCTGCCGCCTTTGCGGTGTCGCCGAGCGCAGCGTAGGCGTCACCAACGAGTCCGATCGTGCCCGGATCCAGAACGGTAACGATGGCGCTGTCGCCGAGGGCGATTGTCTTGCGCCAGTCGTGACGAAGGGCCGCAAGATGCGCATCAGCGGAGAGAAGACGGTGGTCCAGCGGAAGAATCTCGCGTCCCGCATGCAAGATATTTTCGGCGCTTCGGAGGCGCCCGTTTCGCATTTCAATGTCCGAGACGCGCAGGTGAAACCAGGCCACCGTCTCCCGTTGCAAGTCGTCGGAAGAATCGGCTTTTGCAAGCGCGCGATACAGCATCGTTCGCGCAGACTTTGTATCCCCGCTGATTTCGAGCCATCGCGCATACGACGGCGCGATCGAAAACCCTCCGCGCGAGGGCCCGTGCACAGCCGTGAATGACGCGCGTGCGCCAGCATAGTCCCCTACTTCGAGATCTATGTCTCCAAGGATGGAGTGATAACGGTCGACGTCCGGTTCCTCCGCTACGAGATGTTCAGCCAGCTTGTGCGCCTCGGCAAAGCGATGCTGCTCGAGCAACGCCGATATGAGGATGACGTTGGTTTCAAGATTGTGCGCGGAGCGGAGCGAGAGAGACTTTCGGGAGAGGTTTTCAGCGAGGATAACGTCGTTGAAGTCTCCTGTTTCGCGGGCGCGCTGAAGGTACCTGGCAGCGAGCTCGGCACGATCGCCGGCGCTCTCGGTATCCTCCGCGGCTCGCTTTACAAAGAATGCAATGTCCTTTTCGCGAAGTGCGAACTGTTTTGCAGCAGCGGCGCCCGGCTTGGGCACCGCAACTTTTCTTTCGGACGCCCGCAGACGGGTTACGCCCCAGCTCGTGCCAATTGCCAACACTGCAGTGAGCAGAAGAACAATCCAGCCGCGTCGCGTCATTTTATTGCTACCAATGGAGGGGGCTGAGCGCTCCATAAAACTGGAACGGTCAGCCCCGGGTTACGAACTGGTAATGATAGCGCTACTGAGCGCGATCAGGTCGATGGTGGTGCTACGTATGGGAATGTCGCCAGGTTCGGAACATCGTTTCCATTTACGTTATCTGTGCACAATGGCAACTGGCCTGGCGCGCAGGATGCACCGTCGGGCGAGAGCAACGAGCTGAAGATTGCGTCGAGGCCGATGTCGACAGCGTCGTCAGACAGCTTTCGGCCGCCCCATCCATTCGCCAGCGCCCACGAGAGCCATCCGGCGGTTGCTGGATCTTTGGATGTATCCACGACGAGCACGTCAGGATACAGAACGCCCCCGATCGTAGACGCGTATGCAGCGGGCCGGCCGGCGACCGTAACAATGAAATTCTCGGTCTGCGGTCGGAATTCCGCTGTGTTGTAAGGCATCGTCTTGTCGTATCGCGTGTGATTCGCCTTGACGATGGTGACTTCCTGCACGAGAGGATTCCCAAGTTCCTCCACCTGAGTATAAGTGACACCCGTCGTAATCGACCTGGGCTGGGGGCCGGCAATCGCTGCGGACTGGCCGGATTCACTGCTGCAGGCAGTCGCCGCAAGTACGAGCGCGATGGTGGCGCCACCGGCCCGATTCATTCTGTTCCACATATTTCCTACTCCTGTTTATGAAATGATCGGACGCTGATTAGTGTTGGTTAGCCGGGGGATTGACGAGATTGACGGTCGCCCAGACGCCAAATCGGCGGTGGTTGTCATTGCTGGTGAGCGCTGTTCTCGGCACTTCGATAACGATGGCAAGACCGTTATATCCGCGGAGGAAATCGACTGCCTGACCAACTGGGCGGAACGAGCTGGCGGTCGGATGCGGCGGCAGCTGGCTCAACGGGCCGGTGACTGGCTTGCGATCTGGAATGATGCGGAAAAACTGCTCCAGGTCGATGAAGAATGGATCGTTTCGCGGGCCTGCGAACACCTGCATTCCTGCCGGGTCACCCAGATTTGTATTGACCGGGCCTGTCACGAGGTTGCCAGAGGTAAGAAACGTGTTGACTACTCCGGTCTCATTTGGACGCGAGGGTCCACGAACGGATACGACCTGCGCTCCTGCAGGTCCGGTGAATGACACCTGAAACACAAGGTCCTCAACCGCATCACCATCCAGATCGACCTTGATCTGGTAGATCCCTTCACTGATATCGGCGAATCTGTGACTATTCGTCAACGCCGGGGTCAGAGGCGAGGATGTCATAAGGACCAGCGCAATTCGACCAGGAGTTGCTGCCGGGAATGCAAACACATCCGTAATGTCATATCGCGGGTTCGTTTCGGTGAACACCGTTTGCTGATGGTCCGACGCCTTCACTTTTCCTACAGCCACCACAGCCACGAGGGCCGCGGCAACCACCGGCACGATAAGATCGCGCCTTGTTATCCATGTCTTCATAACGACTCCACGCGCAAGAACGGGAGAATGACGCGGGTTTCTCCCTCACCCGGAACGGCGGAAACACTTCACTCGGCGGTGTACGCCATAACCGGGTCGGTCGGATTCATCTGCCGAATCGAGAGGCGAACGGTTCCGGGGAATAGCCTCTTTCCCGGGCGTACGGAGCGTCGCATTCAAAAGCCGAAACGAAGGCTTCGCATCAAATGCGCCACCCGCGCCGGGAAACCTCGATTGTATACAACTGTCTGCCAAAAAAATGCCGGCCAGGCAGGAGTTTCAGCGAATCGCGAGTGTCTTGTGGACCTGCAGGCTCAACCGCCATCTCGGGTGATCCATGCAATACGCGATTGCGAGCCGAGTGTTCTCGCTGGCCTGCGCGCCGTCCATTGGCTGAAGAAAGAAATGATCGAAGTTCAGGGGCTCGAACCTCGGTGGCATCGCGTCGGATTGGGGGAAAACCAGCTTGAGCTCGTTTCCCGATGTCTGCACGAGAGGCGCACCGGCTTTGGGGCTGACGCAGATCCAGTCGATTCCCGCGGGCGCCCTGCGCGTTCCATTGGTCTCGACGGCCATTGTAAAACCGGCGTCATGGATTGCGTCGACAAGATTCTCGTCCACTTGCAGCAACGGCTCACCCCCCGTGCAGACGACGAACTTCTCCCCGGTCGAATCGCCTCTCCACGCAAGCGCTATCGCGTCCGCCAGCAGAGACGGCTCGGCAAATTTCCCACCGTCAGGACCGACGCCGACAAAGTCAGTGTCGCAAAACTGACAAACCGCCTTCGAACGATCTTCTTCCCGGCCGGTCCACAGATTACACCCACTGAATCGACAGAACACAGCCGCTTTGCCGGAGTTTGCCCCTTCGCCCTGAAGCGTGTAGAAAATTTCCTTGACCGTATACATCAACCAGGCTGCCCGAAACCGACGTAACGCGCCGGATCGATCGAGCCAGCTTCATGAAATCCGCGTAACCGAAGCTGACAGGCGTCGCAACGTCCACAAGCTTCGTCATCCGCACTCGGATCGTAGCAGCTCGTCGTCATCCCATAGTCGACGCCAAGTGACATTCCAAGGTCGATGATCTCTCTCTTGGTCATGTCCATGAGTGGCGTCATGATGGTGATCTGCTCAACTGGATCAGCACCAGCCGTATCGGCGCGCGTCGCAAGTCGCGCCATCTTCTGAAACGCGCCGATGAATTCGGGACGACAATCGGGGTAGCCGCTGTAGTCCAGCGCGTTGACGCCGATGAAGATCTCGTGTGCGCCGACGACTTCTGCGAACGCGAGCGCGAACGACAGAAAAATGGTGTTTCGGGCGGGCACGTAGGTGACGGGTACATCCTCAGACAGCTCGACACTACGGTCTTTCGGAACAGCTACATCCGCTGTCAGAGCCGACCCACCAAACACTCGCAGGTCGATCTCTGTGACAACGTGCTGGACTACGCCAAATCGCGCGGCGACCTTTCGCGCAGCGCCGATCTCGCCGGCATGTCTCTGCCCGTAGCTGAAGCTAAGGGCGTAAACGGAGTAGCCGTTCGCTGTCGCAAGCGCTAGCACTGTTGTCGAGTCCAGCCCGCCGCTCAGAAGAATGACGGCTTTTTTGCGGTCCATTCCTTAAGATAAGCCCCAATGGGAGAGAGAACGTGACAGCATATAACGGTGTCAACAGGACGATTCTGACGGTCGCTGCGGTGCTTGTCGCTTCGTGCACGACGCAATCACGAACCGGGATCGAGACTGCACCGGGGGTCCGAAGAACCGTCGCCAGCATTACGCCGGCCGATCTCCGAACCCGACTATACATCTACGCCGACGACTCAATGATGGGCCGCGAAGCGGGAACGGCCGGGGACATGATGGCAACTGCATACATCGCCGCCGAAGCCAGGCGCATGGGACTCGAGCCCGCGGGCGACAACGGAACGTACTTCCAGGAGATACATGCGACCTCGCCTCGCTTTACCGGCGGACCTCCCGGCACTGCGCGCAATGTCGTCGCCATACTTCGTGGGAGCGATCCAGTTCTTCGCGTTGAGTACGTAGCGATCGGGGCACATAACGATCACATCGGTATCAGGCATCCCGCGGCCGATCACGATTCGCTCAAGGCATACAACACCGAGCTCACGCGACTCGGCGCACCAGTATGGGATCGCAACGCCCGAGCCCGCCGCGATTCACTCAAGAGCGTCATCCACATCAACGTCGACAGTCTGCATCGCATCAGGCCTGCTCGCCTCGATTCGATCAGCAACGGCGCAGACGACGACGGATCAGGAACAGTTACCGTGCTCGAGATCGCGGAGAATCTTGTGAACGCGCGAGTGAAGCCAAAACGGTCGATCCTGTTCGTATGGCATACCGCGGAGGAGAAAGGGCTTCTTGGATCGAAGTGGTTTACTGAACATCCCACGGTCCCGCTCAACAAGATTGTCGCGCAGCTGAACATGGACATGGTCGGCCGCGGAAGCGCCGGGGATATTGCCGGCGGTGGACCCGACTACCTTCAGCTTGTCGGCTCACGGCGGGTATCGACCGAGCTCGGTGACATCGTCGAGCAGGTAAACTCAGCGCGCGCGAGACCGTTCAAGTTCGACTACCAGTACGATGCCAACGGTCACCCAGAGCGCATTTACTGCCGAAGCGATCACTACGAGTACGCGCGGTTCGGTATTCCCATAACGTTCTTTACGACTGGG
>JANYKY010000328.1 GCA_025357975.1 Gemmatimonadaceae bacterium | reverse complement strand
ATAAATCCGCGCCAGGTGCGCGACTTCGCAAAGGCGACAGGCCAGCTTGCGAAGACGGATCGGATCGACGCCGACATCCTCGCGCGCTTCGCGGATGTAGTCCGCCCGGCGGTGCGCGTAATCGCCGACGCTGAGGCGCAGGAACTCGATGCTCTGCTCGCCCGTCGCCGGCAGCTCCTCGAGATGTTGCAGGCCGAGCGCAATCGCCTGGGCCAGGTATTTGGAAAGGGCAAGCGCCTGGTGCGGAAAAGCCTCAAGGTGCACATCGCGTTTCTCGAGCGCGAGTTACAGATGACGGACACCGATCTAGGCGAGATGGTACGCAAGTCTCCGGCGTGGCGGGAGCGCGATCAGTTGTTGCAAAGTGTGCCTGGTGTCGGGCCAGTGCTGTCACGCACATTGCTCGCGGATCTCCCGGAGCTTGGTAGGCTCTCACGACGCGAGATCGCAAAGCTAGTTGGTGTCGCGCCGCTCAGTAGAGACTCGGGCACGATGCGCGGTCGCCGCTTCGTACAAGGTGGTCGAGCAACGGTGCGCGCGGTGCTCTACATGGCCGCGCTCGTCGCGACAAAGCGCAATGCGGTGATTCGACTCTTCTATCAGCGTCTCGTGGCCGCCGGCAAACCGAAGAAGCTGGCGCTGGTCGCGTGCTTGCGGAAACTGTTAACGATCCTCAACACGATGGTCCGCACACATACGCGCTGGAATGCCGAACCCGCATGTCAGGTGCTCACAACCGCTTGACTTTCAAGACAGTACCGCGGCACCACCTGAATTTCAACTAGATCTGGGACTCACCCGTTTCTTCGAATGACAGTCGTTATTGCCGGACGCATGCAAGGCATTGTGACCGAGCGCAAATCGAAGCCTAAGCGCATTGCGGCTGCATCTCGAATAAGCAGCGCCATTGAGCTTGCTATGTCATTGGGCCGCGGAAAGGCTATTGTTGAGAGGATTCTTTGCATTCGCTCCGAGGTCGACAACTGCTCGACGTTGTGAGGGATTCCCTCACGAAACTTCAGGACGCTCCCGGCGGAAGTCCAATCGGCGCGGCCTAACTTCCATCATACGCAGCGGAGATGACTCGTCCGCTTTCACGAACGAATTCCATGTCTCCAGAGGTCTTATGTTTCGCAGCAAAATCGCAATGACAGTTGTCCTGGCCAGCAGCTTTGCCTTGGCAGCATCAGCGGGCGCACAGGCCTCGACCGGGCGTCCCCACCTCATAACTGTCAATCTCATCGAGCAGCCAGGCGCCAAGCCGTTCGCGTTCGATCCGTTGAAGTTCACCGCGCAGCGGGGCGACACCCTCCGATTTGTGCAGGCTTCCTCAACGATGCACAACGTTCATTTCAAGACTCAGCCAAATGGCGCGAAGTTAGGGTCGAGCTTCGCCAGCCCCTATTTGACGAAGAAAGGCCAGACCTTCACGGTGTTGATCGATTCGCGTTTTACAAACGGCACCTATGAGATCATGTGCGATCCGCATGAATCGATCGGGATGCACGCCTTTCTGACGGTACAAGGCCAGGAGTGAGCGAGAGCATTCAGTTACCCGCATTCCGGGTAACTGAATTTCGGCTCAATAAATGCATCTGTACGCAACCGCACAGCGGCTGTGAATCCGGATGATACCGCAGCGTGCCGCCTGAAGGAAACGCGCTCTCGCGAATGCCTGACGCGAAAATCAACATCGTCGATTTCTCTGACCGGACCAGCTCATGACAGTTCACCGTTTACATGGCGAGGGCCGGATCTGTTTCGTTGCCGCCCTTCTCGCGCTGGGTATCAATTCAAGCGCAGCTTACGCGCTACCGACGCATCCCGTCGCTCCGGCTGCTCCCGCGCGTTTTGCCGTTGGCAGCATGGACGCAAGTCTCGGCGTCTCGGCCGATCACGCTGTAGCCCCCGCGGCACTTTACGCCTCTCTAAGAAAACACTTCGTTCCGAGCTTCTCACGTCAAACCGGCTTGGCTTGCAGCGCGTGTCACTACCAGTTTCCGCAGCTCACACCTTTTGGCCGCCTGTTCAAGCTCAACGGATACACGCTCACGTCGCTGACGACTATCGGCCAACCGGGCGACAGCGCACACCCTACACTCGCACTGTCCCCAATTCCTCCCGTTGCAGCAATGATCGTCACCGGGCTCACGCAGACGTCGAGCGCACAACCCGGCTCTCAAAACACGACTGTCAGCTTTCCTCAGCAACTGAGTCTCTTTGTCGCTGGTCAGATCAGTCCGCACGCCGGGATCTTCACGCAATTCACTTATGCCGCAGCGGATGGCGCGATCGGCATCGACAACGTCGATGTTCGCTGGGCAAAGCATGCGACCGTCGCAGAGCGGGATCTGCTTTTCGGGCTCACGCTCAACAACAACCCGACTGTCCAAGATGTCTGGAACACCGCTCCGGCCTGGGGCTTTCCGTTCATGAGCTCGGGTGTTGCACCATCGCCGGCAGCGAGTACGCTGGTTGATGGAGCGTTGGGACAGCAGGTCGCCGGACTCGGAGCTTATTCACTATATGCCAGTACTCTATATGCCGAGGTCTCGGCATATAGATCCGCGCCGCAGGGAGTGAGCGAGCCTCTTGGCGTAACCGCTGCAAACACAACCAAGGGCGTAATCCCGTACTGGCGGGTGGCACTCCAGCACACGTGGCCGTCGACATACGGAATGATCGGAACCTACGGGTTCGCCGGGCGCCTTTATCCCAACGGCGTAACCGGGCCTACGAACGGGTACAGCGATGTTGCGGTTGACGCTGAGCTTGAACACACGGCGGGAAGCGCAACGTGGATTGGACGGGGCCTTTTCATCCGCGAGAATCAAACTTTGTCGGGCTTCGCTGCGGAAGATCCGGCTGGAGCAGAAAACCTGCGGGGAAACCTGTCGACTCTGCGGACCAACCTCACGTTCGAGCCAAGCATGCGCTATGCGTTGACAGCCGGTTACTTCCAGACCACAGGTAGCAGCGACGCTATCCTTTTTGCGTCTGCCCCGCTAACGGGAAGCCGAACCGGTAGTCCAAACTCACGAGGCGCGATCGGCGAGTTTGCGGTCAATCCGTGGCAGAACACCCGCCTTGGCCTTCAGTACGTGGCTTACAGTCTGTTCAACGGCTCATCGAATGATTATGACGGAGCCGGACGGAAGGCATCGGATAACAACACAGTGTTCCTGTACCTTTGGTTTGCGTTCTAGAAAGCGCTCTCGTTTCTTGGTGTTGGGTTCAAATCACTTTGAGCCCAGCACAAGAGACGGTACAAGCATCCCCTAACCCACAAACTCAGCCTCTTAAATCGACGGCCGAACGCTGAACGATTTAACTCGAAGTGGGTGAAGCGAGACTCCCTGTTATCTCTTAACCCCCGGAACGCACTCACGGAGCTCGCACGCAGCGCGTATCGCCGGTACCTCGGTTGGGCATCGCTGATGTTTGAATGGTAGCGCGTGAGTCTCTGGATATTCCAGGTCGCTGGAACGCTCGATCAGGCTAGGGCCGCGAGGATCACCCTG
>JANYKY010000342.1 GCA_025357975.1 Gemmatimonadaceae bacterium | reverse complement strand
CATCGAGGCGATCGACCGCGGCCTCGAGATGTCGCTGGACGAAGGATTGGTGCTCGAGGCGAACCATTTTGGCCTGCTTGCCGCAAGCGAGGACATGAAAGAGGGTATGCAGGCGTTTCTCGAGAAGCGAGCGCCGGCGTTCAAGGGCAGGTGACACGTGAGCGGGTCTGGTTGCGGAAACTCTCGTGCCGTGACTTCCGGAATTTCGAGCGGCTCGACTTGGACGTTCCCGAGGCGGGGCTGGCAATTGTTGGCGACAATGGGCAGGGAAAGACGAATCTCCTCGAGAGCATCTATTACATGCAGGTTCTGCGCAGTGCACGTGGCGCGCGCGATCCAGACCTGGTGAGATTCACCGCCCGCGCATTCTTCATCGCAACGCAATCATCGACCGACGACGTGCACGAGATGTCGGTGGGATTCGATTCTGCCGCAAAGAAAAAGAAAGTCACACTCGATGGGTTCGTGACCAGTCGCTTGAGCGACGCGTTCGGCTCGTTGCCATCGGTCATGTTTTCTCCTCGCGATATTCAGATGATCAGCGGCGGGCCCGCGGAGCGCCGCCGATTTCTCGACCTGGTCCTGGCGCTTTCATCGCGGCGTTATCTCACAGCCTTGCAGAATTATCGGGCTGCGCTGGCTCGTCGCAACGCTGCCCTTCGCGACGCCGCCAGAACCGACGACGACTCGGCTGTATCAGTCTGGGAGCCAGCCCTGGCAGAGCACGGCGCGACTCTTCTTGGCGAGCGCTCAGCCTGGGTTCGCGACAATCGCGACGAGTTTTCACGGTTGTCGGCCGCGATTGGCGAGTCTGGCGAAACGCGAATGACGTACAACAGCTCGGCCGCGAAAGAATCGGATCCAGCTGTAGCGCTGGCGGAATCGTTTGCGAGGCAAAGAAGGCATGATATTCGGCGTGGCATCACTCATTCGGGACCGCATCGCGACGATCTGTTGTTGACGCTCGATGGCCGGGAAATCAGAGTCTTCGGATCGGCGGGCCAGCAGCGGACGGCGGCGATCGCATTGAGGATGCTCGAGAGTGCAACGCTGCGGCAGGCGCGCGGCCTTGCTCCACTGCTGCTGTTGGATGATCCCTTCGCCGAGCTCGACGTTCAGAGGTCAGCGCGGATCCTCGGGTTGTTGCAGGGCGCGGGCCTCGGCCAAACGGTGCTCGTAGTACCGCGAGAGAGCGATATTCCGCCCGAGCTACTGGAGCTGGAGCGCCGGCGGATACGGGGTGGAATCGTTGGAGAGCTGGGGAATTGAACGACAAGAGGCGTCAGCCGGTTCCGATTGCAGAAGCCGTGACCGGGTTTCTCAAGCGGCGCGGCCTTGTCAGGCGAGTCCAGCAGGCGGAGGCTGTCGTTGACTGGCCTGTTGCTGTTGGAGCGCAGATCGCAGCGGTGACGCATCCGATTTCCATCACTCCTGATGGTACTCTTTTCGTTGCGGTGACGACCAATTCGTGGATGACTGAGCTGTCCTTGATGGAGCCCGAGTTGCTCAAGGCGTTGAACGCCGTTGAAGGTCGCGAGAGGGTGCGTAAAATCAGGTTCCAGCTGCGGCGGTAAGTTCTTCCCAGACAACGCTTTACAGGACGTATTTTAGATTGCTAAAAGCCCTGTTCAGCGTTAGATTATCAAAGTTGCCGGACAGCATGTTTTCGGGTTGTGTTCGGTCCCTACCTTTTCGACCTCTCCGACTAAATGGCGAAGACCGCAGCAGCCAGTGATTCGCGTTACGACGCGGCTCAAATTCAAGTATTGAAAGGCCTCGAGGCTGTTCGCAAACGTCCTGGCATGTACATCGGTTCGACGTCGTCGCGCGGCCTCCATCACCTTGTCTACGAAGTAGTCGACAACTCAATCGATGAAGCGCTTGCCGGTCATGCGACTCGCATCGAAGTAGCCATCCATGCCGACGATTCGATCACTGTAATCGACGACGGCCGCGGTTTCCCCGTAGACATTCACCCGACGGAACACATCCCGGGCGTCGAGCTCGCCATGACGGTGTTGCATGCCGGTGGAAAGTTCGACAAGGACAGCTACAAGGTCTCCGGCGGACTGCACGGCGTCGGAGTCTCTGTCGTAAATGCGTTGTCCGAGCAGCTCAAGGTCTGGGTACGGCGTGACGGCAAAGAGCATTACATGGACTTTGTTCGCGGGTATACGCGAACGAAGCTCACGGTGCTGAGCAAAGTGCCGCTGAAGGAGACAGGCACGAAGGTATGGTTCAAGCCGGACGCGGAGATCTTTACCGAGCTGCGTTACGACTACGACACAGTCGCCAACCGCCTCAGAGAGCTCTCGTATCTCAACAAGGGCGTGGAGATCCATTTGCGCGACGAGCGTGTCGGTCAGGAAAAGATCGAGATGTTTCTCGCCAGGGGCGGGCTGAAGGAAATGGTTCAGTATCTCAACGCATCCCGTAAAGCGCTCCACAACGAGATCGTTTACATCGATACCGAAAAAGACGACATCGGAATCGAGCTCGCGTTCCAGTACAACGATGGTTACAACGAGAACGTGTTTTCCTTCGTCAACAACATCAACACGCACGAAGGCGGAACGCATCTCACTGGGTTCAAGGCGGCGCTGACGCGCACGATCAACGCCTACGGGACGAAGGTTGCGACCAAGAAGGGCGGAGACACGGCCCTCAGCGGCGACGATGTTCGCGAAGGCCTCACTGCTGTCCTTTCAGTGAAGGTTCGCGAGCCACAGTTCGAGGGCCAGACCAAGACCAAGCTCGGCAACTCCGAAGTCGAGGGCGCCGTCAAAACAGTCGTCAACGAAATGCTCGGCGCCTATCTCGACGAGCATCCACGAGTTGCGAACATCATCATCGAAAAGGCGGTCTCGGCGGCGAGAGCGCGTGAAGCGGCGCGAAAAGCGCGCGATCTCACGAGAAAGAAGTCGGCGCTCGACATCGGAAATCTTCCCGGTAAGCTGGCCGACTGTTCACTTAGCGATCCCGCGCTGTGCGAGATCTATCTGGTCGAGGGAGACAGCGCCGGCGGTTCGGCCAAGCAAGGGCGCAACCGCGCGTTCCAGGCGATCCTTCCGCTGCGTGGCAAAATCCTGAATGTCGAGCGCGCGCGCATCGACAAGATCCTCGGCAACGAGGAAATCCGGACGATCGTCACCGCGATCGGTGCAGGCATCAAGGAAGAGTTCACGCTCGAGAATGTCCGGTACCACAAGGTCATCCTGATGACAGATGCCGATGTCGACGGCGCGCACATCCGGACGCTGTTGCTGACGTTCTTTTATCGCCAGATGCCTGAGCTCATTGAATCCGGGTTCATCTACATTGCGCAACCGCCGCTTTACCGCGTCGCAAGAGGCAAGGACGAGTACTACGCGTATGATGAGAAGGAGCGTGACGAATACGTTGGGCGGCTGACGGTGAACGACAGCAAGCCGAACATTCAGCGCTATAAGGGATTAGGCGAGATGAATCCGGGTCAGCTCTGGTCGACAACGATGGACCCGGAAACGCGCACAATTCTCAAAGTGACGATGGAAGATGCAGTCCTGGCCAACGACACATTCCAGACGCTCATGGGTGACGAAGTAGAGCCGCGCAGATTGTTCATCGAGCAGAACGCGAAGTTCGTGAGCAATCTCGACATTTAACTGGCGCAGTCACAGCGACCCAGAGACCACAGAAAACCAAATGTTGGTCATGAAAAGAAAGGTGCTGAAGTGTAACCATTGCGGTTTGGAGATTCCTGCTTCCCTCAGCGGGTTATAGTGCAGGTTTTCGTCGTCCCAATGGTAGGTTCCCAGCAGCGTGATGCGATCTTCCGCATTCCAAAAGAAAGG
>JANYKY010000304.1 GCA_025357975.1 Gemmatimonadaceae bacterium | reverse complement strand
CCCCAACAGCCTCACTCACAAAAGAATCATCCCTGGAAACGAACAAACATGCTCTTTGCTGTGAAGGACTAACCCCCACCGAAGCGGACATTTCTACTTTTACGAACAAGCGGACTTTTCTAATTCAAGATGACACGCCACAGCGCGGAAAGCACAGCTCACGACCACTCCTTTGGAGTGCACTTTATTCCCGTGCGCGCGGAAGACTGCGCCACGGTGTCCGCGCCGTCACTCTCTCCATCGGGGCGCGGGCAATAGCTCAGCGAGCGTCATGACTTTGCCTGCTGCGACGATTACTCTCGTTTCGCAATTGCCTTCGCTTATCTGCCACAACATTTCCCGGCATCTGCCGCAAGGAGGAATTATCCCCTCCTTAGTAATTGCAACAATTGTTCGGATTTTCCATTCGCGCGCCTTGAGCATCTCCGCCACCGCCGAGTGCTCGGCGCAAAAGCCAATCCCGCATTGTGTGTCGACGCAGATTCCGGTGTAGACGTTTCCGGACGCCGTCTCGAGGGCAGCCGCTACTGCACCGGCGGAGCAGTCGCGGCTTGTCTCGAAGTCGCCGACAAGTGCCGTCGCAGTATCGATCAGTTCACCGTCAGTCATGCAGCTCTTCGAGCTCGACGAGAACGGCTCCCTTTTGCACGGCTTTCCCAACTTCAGCGTGCACAGCCTTCACCAGCCCCGCCGCGGAGGCCCGAAGCTCATTCTCCATCTTCATCGCTTCCATTACAACAACTCCCTGCCCGGCATGGACTCTATCACCGACCGCCACGTTGATTCTTATGACGAGACCCGGCATCGGAGCGTTGACTGAGGCCGGGCCGGTTGCCTTCGATGAAGCGGCAGTGATGTCCCGAATGGCTCTTGCCCGCTCATCGAGCGCCTCGCCCTCAAAGCGGTACCCATCAACCCACAGAGTGTAACTTCCGCGGGAGGCACCGCGGCGTGCGACAACACGATGCACTTCCCGCCCGATCGTCACGAGCCGCACGGGCGTGCCCTCGATATCCTCGAGACGCGCGGCGACTGTTTCACCATCGATCTGCGCCTCATTTCCCGACAGCTCGACCTCGTGTCGCCTGCCATTCAAGTCAACGACGTATTTCATGCGACTGCCGGCACCAGCTCGCAGACGGTTTCGACGTGGGCCGTTTGCGGAAACATGTCGAAGCCCAACATGGAAGCGATTCGATAGCTCGGCAGCCGCGCTATGTCGCGTGCGAGTGTAGCCGGATTGCAGCTCACATAAGCAATCACCTTCGGCTTTATGGATGCGGTCTCCAATATCTCCGTAACGCGCGCGTCGGTACCAGCACGCGGAGGATTCAGAATTACCGCATCAGCCGGCATCGCTCCGGCAAGAGATTCCTCGACGCGTGCGCGAAGCGAGACCGAACCTTCAGGAAGTCGCAGGGCGCACCACCGGGCAGCGTCGCTGTCGAGCTCGATCGCCGTGACTCTGGCTCCTTGCTTCGCAAACGCGATGGCTGTCTCCCCCGTGCCGGAATACCCGTCGATTACGGTTGCCGGCGAATGGGCTGATACGATCTTGCTCAAATACGCACGGAGGTCTTTCGCAACTCCGGGATTCACCTGGCCGAATGATGCGGCCGGCGGCTGGAGGCTGCGCGGGGGCCGCCGATCCCCGACAAGGCGACGCGCGCCTTCATCGTTCTCCCACCACACCGCCGCAAGCGACGGAATCGCATCAAACAGATCAGTTCCATTTGGCCATTTGGTTCCACCGGTCAAAACCAACACGGGTCCGTCACCGGTGAGGCGCACGCTTCCGCGCAGCGACTGAGCCGTGGGAAAGAACCGAGCTTCATTCATTATGAGGCGCCACGTCTGGACGACCGTTTCGTTGGTAATCGGACAGTCGACAAGGGCAAACACGCCCGCGGGGTCGTCGAACGGATGCAGGCCTGCCATCCACCCGCCACCCGATTCCCTCCGTATCGCAAGCGTCAGCTTCACGCGATAACGCCATTCCTGTGAGCTTGGGCGAACGTCCCACGAGTCCGCTTTTCGCTTGCCGATACGCTCTACCGCATCGCGAATGATCCGCTGTTTTGACCGAAGCTGGGAGAGGTAGGACATGTGCTGGAGCTGACACCCCCCACACCGATCACGCGTGTAATGTGGACAGACCGGCTCAATGCGCTCGTCGGATGGCCTGGCGATGGTGCGGAGTGCGCCCCTCGCGAAAGTGCCGCGGCCACTGATTCTGGCAGTCACGAGCTCTCCCGGGGCGGTTCGCGGAACGAATACGACGAGCCCGTTATTGCGGCCCACGCCATCACCGCCGGCGGCGATCGATTCGATCTCGAGCGACACCATTTGTGGCATCAGCGTAGCCCTTCGCGCCGGGCGAGTCTCTTCCACGATTCGGGGGCACCCGCCGCGCCGCCGCCTGATTTGTTTTCTGAAACGTTGTTAGTGGGCTGCGCACCCCGCCTGCGATCACGCTCGGCAAACAGCGCAGCCGCGATTGCCGCGGCACGGACTGCACCGGCCGGCGGTTCGACGGAAACCAGCGATTCAAGACGGCGCTCCAGCCACTGAATCTCTATCTGACCCTTTCGAAACTCCGGATCTTCCATCAGCCGCAAATGGAAATCACGCGAGGTCTCCACCCCATCGATTGTCAGCTCGAGGAGCGCACGATGCATTCTCTCGATTGCCAGATCGCGAGTTGACGCCCACACGATGAGCTTGGCGAGCATCGGATCGTAATGGAGCCCGACATCGCTTCCGATTTCTATTCCGCCATCCCAGCGCACCCC
>JANYKY010000297.1 GCA_025357975.1 Gemmatimonadaceae bacterium | reverse complement strand
ACTGACGGCAGCTTGGTCCTGTATAGCGCATGGCTTAGACTCTCCGGCGCTTCGGCGGACGGCAACCGTTGTGCGGAATCGGTGTTACATCCTTGATCGACTTGACCTGCAATCCAGCGGCAACGAGCGCCTGGATGGCCGACTCGCGACCCGATCCAGGACCCTGAACCCGCACGTGCACTCGGCGAACGCCGAGGGTGACGGCTTCGCGCCCAGCCTGTTCGCCAGCGACGGTAGCAGCGAACGGCGTGGACTTCTTCGAACCCTTGAACCCCGCCTTTCCCGACGAGCCCCACGAGATCGTGTTGCCGTGTGCATCGGTGATCGTGATCGTGGTGTTGTTGAAGGTGGCGCTGACGTGAGCGATACCTTCTGCCTCGATGACGCGCTTGGTCTTCTTTCCGGTAGCCATTTACTTCGTAACCTTTTTCTTGCCCGCGATAGCGCGGCGGGGCCCCTTCTTGGTACGGGCGTTCGTATGAGTACGCTGACCACGGACAGGCAGCCCGCGACGGTGGCGATTGCCACGGTACGAGCCAATGTCCATCAGTCGCTTGATGTTCATCGCGATTTCAGTGCGGAGGGCTCCCTCGACACGGAAGTCTTTTTCGATCGCCTGACGAAGGCGATTCGTATCCGCGTCATTGAGGTCGCGAACGCGCTGTTCGGAGTTGACGCCCGTTTCCTTGAGGATTCGCTGCGCGGTAGCGCGGCCGATTCCGAAGATGTAGGTGAGTCCGATTTCGAGCTTCTTCTCGCGTGGAAGATCCACGCCGGCGATACGTGCCATTTATCAGCCCTGCCGCTGCTGGTGCTTTGGGTTTCTGCTGCAGATGATGCGAACCACGCCCTGGCGCTTGATCACCTTGCAGTGCTCGCAGATCGGCTTGACGCTGCTTCTTACTTTCACTAAAAGCTCCTATGGACGCGCAAAGTCCTCTCGAGTGACCCCGGGAGGCAATTCAGAGTTAGCCTTTGAAAATACCGAGTGGCTGAAACTAAGTCAACACGACGGAGCGCTCGTTTGCATAGCATCTATCGCCTTCGGGCTGCATCTGTCCTTGCCTGCAATCGTCCCTGGCGCGGCATCAATATAGAAGGAGCCTCGGGGACGCGGCTGCGGGCCGGCTTAGCGCAGAAGCTTGGTTACTTCCTCCATTGCGGCCCGCGGATCTTTCGCCGCGGTGACAGTTCGGCCGAGCACGAGATACGTTGCCCCGGCCTCGACAGCGTCCGAAGGTGTGACGATTCTCGCCTGATCCCCCGCTGCATCACCCGGCAGCCTGATCCCGGGTATCAACAACTTCAGCGCACCTCCGTGCCGGCTGGACACCGCCTTTGCTTCCTGCCCGCTGCAGACGATTCCGTGAGCGCCCGCCGATCTCGCCAGCTCTGCGAGCCTCAATACCTCGTTCTCGACATCGACCCGGTCGCGGCCCCACGCCTCAGCGAGTGACGCATCGTCGAGAGAAGTGAGAATCGTCACTGCCAGCACTCCGCAGCTGGTGCCAGCCGCTTCGACAGCAGCCTGCATCATTCTCGAACCTCCCGACGCATGAACTGTCGTGAGCTTTACACCCATCTTCGCGACGTTTCGCACTGCGCCCGCAACTGTGTTCGGGATGTCGTGAAACTTTAGATCGAGAAATACTTCACACCCTGTATCCCGGAGCCACTGGATGATATCCGCTCCAGACGCCGTGAAGAGCTCGCTGCCGACTTTATAGAACCGGCATTTCTCGTCGAGCGTCTGCACGAGCGTCATCGCGCGCTCCGCGTCCGGAAAATCAAGCGCTACGATAGGGATCGCAGTCACGACGGCCACTCCAGCGTTCCGATGATATCCCGGATTGAATTGATCGCGTGCAAGCGAAGCCAGGTTTTCATCTCCGTCAGGATCCTGTCGGGAGCCCGAGGGTCGCGCAGCGCCGCAGTGCCAACTCCTACCAGTGAAGCTCCCGCCATGAGGTATTGAATCGCATCTGATCCACGCGTAACCCCACCGACTCCGATGACGGGAGCCTCGACCGCACGACTGACTTTCCACACCGCCAGCACACCCGCGGGAAGCAGTCCGGGCCCGCTAATTCCCCCCGATCCAAAGCCCAGCGCAGGCCGTCGCGTTTCGATGTCAATCGCCAGTCCCGGAATCGTGTTGATAAGCGTCAACCCGTCAGCGCCTGCGTCAACCGCACTTTGCGCCGTCTCAGCGATAGACGGAAGCATCGGCGACAACTTCACGAACAACGGCTTCGATGTCCGCGCCCGAGCTCTCGCGATCAAGTCAGTCAGCGTCCCGCGATCTGCGCCGAATTCCATTCCGCCAGCCTTCACGTTCGGACAGCTTACGTTGAGCTCAAACGCGTCCACTCGCTCGACCCCATCGAGCGCCGCGACGACTTCGGCAAAATCTTCAATCGCGCTCCCGATGACGTTCACGATGACGCGTGTTGCGCGAAGATGCGCCGAGAGCCATTGGAGATCTTCACGAATAACGGCGTCCAGTCCGGGATTAGCCAAGCCAACCGCGTTGATCATACCGCCTTCGAATTCCGCAACTCTTGGGGCCGGCGCCCCTTTGCGCGGCTCCCGACTCACTGCTTTGGTAACAACGCCGCCCAGGGATTCGAGGTTCATCACTCCTGACAGCTCGCGTCCATAGGCCGCGGTTCCTGCAGCAAGGAGGATGGGATTCTGGAAATCGATTGAAGCAGCGGAGACCGATAGGGACGACGCCTGGGGCGTCAATGATTCCCGCCTCCAACGCGGGCATCATAGTGATCGAGATACGCCATGACGCCCTTCGCGATGCTCCCTGCGATCGTATGCTGGTTATCGGGATCGAGCAGATACGCAGCTTCGAGCGGATTCGTGCCGAAGCCGATTTCCACCAGCACGGCCGGCATGTACGACCCACGAAGTACCGCGAAGTTGGCTTGCTGAACGCCGCGGTCGTGACCCGGATGGAAATGCCTGAAGCCATCCTGAATTGTTTCAGCAAGGTCGTTCGATTCGCGAAGGTGCTCATTCTGCGCCATGTCGTTGATGATGAAACTCAGCGGATCACCCTTTGGGGCGTTCGCCCCTGTCTCGAACTTGACCGCTTCGTTTTCCATATGCTCGACGCGGAGCGCGTCTTCACTCTTTGCCTCGGCCAGAAAGTAGGTCTCGTACCCTCTTTCGCGCGCGCCAGCGGCGCTCCTCGTTCCCGAAGCATTCACGTGAACCGAGACGAACAAATCCCCGTGATTGCTGTTGGCGATTCTTCCGCGGTCGGACAACGCTATGAGAGTGTCTGTCGTCCGCGTCATCAGAACATCGACACCACTGCCGCGAAGCTCTTGTGCGAGCATCTGCGCAACGGAGAGAGTGATGTTTTTTTCGACGATGCGCGGACCATCACCAATCGGCCCCGTCATCCCATTGTCCGGCCCACCGTGGCCTGCATCGACGACCACCAGCCGCCGTTGGCTTCGACGCGACCTCGTGGGTCTTGATACGTCAACAGATGGACTCGCCGACGGGAGGCTCGACGAAGTGCCAGATATGGGAGCACGCTCGGGAACGTCTGCAACACGGCGAGCCGACGCCGAAAATATTCGCAGGATCCCCGCGCCGAGATCGTAGTTGTATCCCGTGGTAAAGCGGGGAATGATTGAAGCAGCAAGCTGAAACGGAACGAGAAAATTCGAACCAGACCGCAGCGAGGGCAGCACGAGTGGGACGACTTCCTGGTTTACCTTGACGAAAGGAACCCCTTCTGTCAGCTCGATTCGCGAGGCGCCGAGGGTCAAGACGTACCGCCCCTTCTGCCCGGCGGCGGCTGTTCCTCCCAGTGCGTTTGCAAGAAGGTCGGCGCGCAGGTACGACCCGCTCACAGTAGCAATCATCGGAACGGACTTCTCGGCTTCTCCCTGCTTGACGACAAGGTTCATCCGGCTCGCCGCCGCGACCTGAAGAAAAAGAACCGCCGCGCCAATCACCGTGTGCGCACCGCCCGCTGCATCTCACGATCGTCGTCGCGCTTTTTCTCGTCAGCGCGCTTGTCGTAGAGTTTTTTCCCGCGACCAAGTCCGAGTGCCACTTTCACCATGCCCTTCTTGAAGTAGAGCTCCAAAGGAATGAGGGTCAGTCCCTGTCGCTCGACAGCTCCAATCATTTTGCGGATTTCGCGACGATGCAATAGCAGCTTTCGCGTTCGCGTCGGCTCGTGATTGAAGTGGCTCGCCTTCTCGTACGGGGATATGTGGAGGTTGAGAAGATGAACCTCACCCTGCTGCACGATGCCATACGCATCGGAAATGTTTGCCTTTCCGTCACGTAGCGATTTCACCTCGCTACCAGTCAGCACGATTCCCGCTTCCCACGTATCAAGTATCTGATAGTCGTGTCGCGCGCGCCTGTTCCGCGCGATGGGCTCGCGCTCCGTTTTCTCCTGTGTGTCTGGCATGATGGGTCACGCGCAAGTTAGCACAGGGCACAGCGCTCGGGCCACAAGACACGAAAGCCAAAAGCTAAAGCGACTATCGACTAGCGACGAACCACGAGCGAAGAGCGAGGCTGCTCTCGTTGACTTCACTTTCTGCGCCGCCTAAGTTGGACGAACTACGCCGGAGTGGTGGAACTGGTAGACGCGCTGGCTTCAGGAGCCAGTGGGTGCAAGCCCGTGGGGGTTCGAGTCCCCCC